>DATFEX010000001.1:0-8206 GCA_035250685.1 Nitrososphaeraceae archaeon
AACGCTTCCACTTTTAAGACCATTTGTTATTATAAATCTTATTCTTATTACTATGTGGTCCGTAAATTTCTTTGATTTAATTCTAGTCATGACAAATGGCGGACCACTTTTTTCTAGTACCACGTCATCCTTGTTCATGTATAGGCAGGCATTTGAATTTGGACTACTATCAAAGGGAGCTGCTGTAGGATTTTTACTAATAGCAACGAACTTGGTATTGGCATATTCATATATAAAACTATTAAGGAGTCAGGACAAATAATTTGGGATCAAACAATATTAAAAAACACGCATTAGAATCGAATCTACACAGAGTATGTCTAGTTGGATCAATTCATAATTTTTTGGTAATGGAGAAAAAAATATGTTACTGTTAGAAAAGAGCTTGATTTATATTGTAATTGCAACCTATCTGTTTATTACTCTGGCGCCGCTTTTGTGGGTCCTTTCAACTTCATTTAAGCCAAATCCTGAAGCCATTAGCTTTCCTCCACAATTCTTGCCGGGTGCACCTACCTTGGATAACTATATCTTTGTACTGACAGACCCAAAACTCGTAATCAGTCTTTTCAACAGCTTGGCAGTTAGTTTGGCAAGTACTGTACTAAGTGTAGCCGTAAGCGCTCTTGGTGGTTATGCTTTTGCGAGGTTTGATTTTAAGGGGAAAAACCTACTTATCAGCACAATTTTGGGACTATTCATGATCCCTGTTGTGATAAATATCATCCCATTATACATAATGCTCGCCAACGCGGGTCTACTCAACTCGCTGTTCGCATTAGTGCTGACCTTTCAAATTCTTATTATTCCACTTAACATATTCCTGCTAAAGAACTATTTTGAGACTATCCCAAAGGAACTCGAAGAAGCGGCCCTGATAGATGGTTGTTCAAAGATACGTGCATTTTGGCATGTCATAGTACCAATTTCTATTCCCGGTTTTCTAATAGCGGCTATCTTATCGTTCAGATTTTCTTGGAACGAATTTGTATTACCTGTCGTTCTCTCAAATAGACCTGACGTTATGGTCTTTCAAGTTGCCTTGTATCAATTTATTTCACTATATAGAATAGATTGGGGATATCTTACCGCGGGCATAAATATTGCACTCATACCTGTGGTTGTTCTGATGTTATTTTTCCAAAAGAAAATGATAAGAGGTCTGACTCTTGGAGCTGTTAGAGGATAACTTGTCAAACAAATTTTACATTGGGAATTTAGCCTGTAATTATATCTAGGAGTATTTTTAGTCTAGAAACTTATTTCAAATCACGTAATTTTATGTTATACTTAAGTCCAAACCTGTGAGCCTCGTCTCTTAGATATTGCAATATCTTAAGCGATTTGCTAGTCTTTGGTATTACTAAGGGAAAGGTTGAATTGGGAATGAATATTTCCTCTCTTTCTTTTGCGATTGATATACACGGGATCTTCAAACCTAATTTAGATAGGGAATCAATTGCGGAATTAAGTTGACCTTTTCCACCGTCGATTAATACTAAATTTGGTAAATTAAATTTATCTTCTTTTGCATACCTTCGACTTACTATCTCACTTATCATCGCGAAATCATTTTGATCCTTTACGGTTTTTATTCTAAATTTTCTATAAAATGATTTTTCAGGAATTCCATTCACAAATCTAACACAAGAACCAACGGCTATTGACAAACCAAGGTTTGAAATATCAAAACAGTCAATAATTTTTGGGAGTGATTTCAGATTCAGTACTTTTTTTAGATCAAATAATACTGGTTCAAAACCACTTGAGAGATTGTTCGATAAATTTCTAACGACTAGATCCATCAATTGCTTTCTTTCAAGGTCCATTCGGTTAGATAACCTAATAATGTCCACTTTGTGCGATGCTATCCTTTCCAGGGATTTTTCAAGTACTTCCTTTGAGACGGGATCTTCATTGACATAAATAAATCGCGGTACTGATGATTTAGAATAATAATACTGTGACAAGAAAGTCGAAAATGAATTGTCACCTACCACATCAAATTGGTACTTTTTTCTATCTCTGATAACTCCACGGTATCGTCTCAGGATCAAAATGTGCGCTTTAGAATGCAATAAATCATACATGATTCCGATGTATTCTTCTTCAGATCTTGAACTGATTGAATGTTCAATTTTTTGTCTTGATCTTAGATTTTCAAGTCTACTCACAGTATCTCTAATTGCTTTTGCTTTTTCATAGTCAAGGTTGTTTGATGCACTAATCATATCGTCCTGCATTTTTTGTATAAAATCTTCAATGCTTTTTTTTCCAGTAAGAATATTTTCTAGAGATTGAACATTATTAATATATTCATTTTGAGTAACGTTATTTATACATGGAGCATCACAATTATTAATAAAATATTCAAGGCAAGGTCTTTTCGGAAGAGTGTTACAAATTCTAATTTTAAAGATTTTTCTCAATAAGCCTATGGTAAGATATTTTGAGCTTCCGTGCACAAAGGGCCCAAATACTTTACCTTTGATTCCCATAAATTTTCCATCTCTATTCCTTCTGGCCACAAGCAATCTAGGAAATTTTTCATCTGAAATCTTGAGATAAGTATAGCGCTGCTGATCCTTTAGATCAATATTAAATAGCGGCCTGTATTGCTTTATTAAGTTCGACTCCAACAAAAAGGCCTCTATTTCGTTGTCCGTAATAAGAAAATCAACGTCTTGGATTTTGCTGACCAGTTTAGAGGTCTTCCAATTGGACGCCTCACTAGAGCCTCTCTGATTAAAGTAAGACAGAACGCGCTTTCTGAGATTCTTCGCCTTACCTATGTAAATAATTTTGCCATCCTTGTTTTTCATCATGTATACGCCTGGCTCATAAGGAAGCGCTAGTACCTTATTTCGAAGCTCCTTGATAGTTTCAGATTGATTCGAAATTCTATTTAGTGTGGAAGTTGTCAACTACGCGGACCACTTTTGGTTTTTCTTATTGTCTGGCTTAGAACTAATTTAGATTTTAGGTACTTTCCAGTATGACTTGAAATGTGGTTTGAGACTTGATCTGGTGTGCCAGTAACAACAATATTTCCGCCGTTGTCACCACCTTCAGGACCAAGATCAACTATCCAGTCAGATGCTGCTATTACGTCAAGATTGTGTTCAATTAATATGACTGTATTACCGATATTTACAAGTCTATCTAATACATGCAAGAGCTTTTTAACATCAGCAAAATGAAGTCCTGTAGTTGGTTCATCTAAAATATATAACGTATTTCCAGTATCCCTTCTTGCAAGCTCTGAAGATAACTTTATTCGCTGAGCTTCACCTCCCGAAAGTGTTGTTGCTGGCTGTCCCAATCTTATATATCCTAATCCTACATCATTGAGGGTCATTAGTTTTCTTTCAATAGAAGAGATGTTTGCAAAGAAATTAAGAGACTCTTCCACTGTCATGTCTAATACGTCCGAAATTGTCTTGCCTTTGTATGTTATCTGTAAGGTTTCTGAATTGTATCTCTTACCCTTACACTCATCGCAAGTAACATATACATCAGCAAGAAACTGCATCTCTATTCTTTTCACTCCCGCACCTTCACATGAATCACAGCGGCCACCTGGAACATTAAATGAGAATCGACCGGGTTTATATCCCATTTCCTTGGCTCTCATAGTTTTAGAAAAGATCTCTCGAATAGGACCAAAAGCATTAACATAAGTTGCTGTATTGGATCTGGGTGTTCTACCAATTGGAGACTGATCAATACCTATCACCTTGTCCAAATTTTGAAGACCAGTGATTTTATCATGAGCTCCAGGTCTATCCTTAGAAGAGTAAAAGTGATTTGACAATGATTTGAAAAGTATTTCATTTACTAGAGTTGACTTTCCGGAGCCCGAGACTCCTGTTACTGTCGTCATGCAACCAAGAGGAAAATCTACTGTTATTTTTTTGAGATTGTTCTCTCTAGCATTATGAAGAGTAAGCCAGTTCTTGAGATCCCTTTGTGAATTCTTGTGGTATACTTTGTCGTCGCCTTTAAGGAATCTTCCAGTTATAGAATTCTTGTTGTCTATGATATCTTTGGGAAGACCGTCTGCAACTATCTTCCCTCCATGAATTCCGGCACCCTCTCCGATATCGATAATCCAATCTGAGCTTCTAATAACCTCTTCATCATGCTCCACGATTATAAGCGTGTTACCAAGATCTCTTAATTTTCTAAGTGTTTCAATCAATCTGTTATTATCTCGCTGATGAAGTCCAATCGTTGGCTCATCAAGGACATACAACACACCTGTAAGGTTAGAGCCAATCTGTGTAGCAAGACGTATCCTTTGAGATTCTCCGCCAGATAGTGTAGATGTCATCCTGTTCAAAGTAAGGTAGTTAAGTCCAACGTTTTTTAGAAATTCCAGTCTAGAAATAATTTCCTTGAGTATATTTTTTGCAATATATCTATCAGTATCTGAAAGTGAAAGACTCATGAAAAAATCATAGCACTTGTCAATCGACATATCGCTTACATTCATAATAGATTTTTCCGCAATTTTGACTGCCAAAGAATCAGGACGCAATCGCATGCCTTTGCATAGTTCGCAAGGAAGCTCTCTTATGAACTGCTCTAAGTCTCTTCGTTTTGCTTCAGATTCTGTTTGTGCATATACTCTATCCAAATTCGGTATGACTCCTTCAAAAGAGCTACGATACTCCCAGGTAGAATCGGATGTCCTAGATTCATATTTGTAATGTATATTCTCATCTGTTCCGTAAAGGATAACCCCTAATTGCTTCTTTGTCATAGATGATATGGGTTGAGACAAATTAAACCCAAATTTCTTACCGACGTCGCGCAGCATTGAAGATCTGAATGTTGCAAAATGGCCTGCCCAAGGTTTTATTGCACCGTCCAAAATGCTCTTCTTCCTGTCTGGAACAACTAACTCTGGGTCAAACTCAACTTTGATACCCAGTCCATTACATTGTTTACATGCTCCAAATGGTGAGTTAAACGAAAATGAACGAGGCTCAAGATCCTGAATACTTATTCCACATCTGATACACGCTTTTCTCTGAGAATATATTATTTCGCTTTTATCGTCGACTACCAAAATTTTCACCAGTCCGTTACCTGTCTTTAGAGCAGTTTGTACCGAATCAAACAGTCTGGACCTATCCTCAAATGAAGGTTTTATCCTGTCTACAACAACTTCAATCGTGTGTTTCTTGAATTTGTTAAGAATGCGATCTTTGATTTCTTTCTTGATAACAGCTTGAGTATTTTCTTCATCATTGTCACTTAGGTTGATAATTTCACCGTCCAATCGTATCCTTGTGTATCCATTCTGTTTTAGCTCCTGAAATAATTTTTCATATGTCCCCTTTTTTGCTTCTACTATAGGAGCCAGTAAAAGAACACTCTTTCCATTTGAAGTCTTCAGAATGGTATCAGTAATAAAATCTGCTGACTGCGCAGTAATCTTTCTACCGCACTGAGGACAGTGAGGTACTCCTATTCTAGCGTAAAGCAGTCTCAAATAATCATAAATTTCTGTCACTGTACCTACTGTCGAGCGAGGATTTTTACTTGTAGTCTTTTGTTGTATTGATATGGCAGGTGATAAACCTTCTATAGAGTCCACATCAGGTTTATCCATCATTTCTAAAAATTGTCTTGCGTATGCGGAGAGAGATTCTACATACCTCCTTTGACCCTCTGCGTAAATTGTATCAAATGCCAAAGTTGACTTACCCGATCCAGAAAGCCCCGTGAGAACGACTAGCTTGTTTTTGGGAATTTCAACATTGATATTTTTTAAATTATGCTGTCTAGCACCTTTAATTATTATTCTGTCACTATTGTATTTATTTACATTATTCACTTTCTATTTGCACCTGCATGATATTATCTAGAGGGTGGCTCAACAGTCTGGCTGTCTAACACCTTTTTTATTTTCGTCAATTGGTCTCTTAATTGTATCGCCTTTTCAAAGTCCAAGTCTTCGGCGTATCTCTTCATATTTGTTTCAATTTCGACTGCAAGTTTTGATAAATTCTTTGTAGGCATGGATTTGATTTCGACATCTATTCCTGCATCATCTTCCCTCTTTGCAACTGCTTTTACTATAGTCTTTGGTGTGATACCATGTTTTTGGTTATACAGCATCTGTTTTTCCCTTCTTCTTTCTGTTTCAGAAATTGCTTCTTTCATAGATTGAGTAATATTATCTGCATACATTATCACGGTCCCATCGATATTTCTTGAAGCTCTTCCGAAGGTCTGAACTAGACTTGTGGTATTGCGCAAAAACCCTTCTTTATCTGCATCAAGTATTGCTACAAGCCCGACTTCTGGTATATCCAGACCTTCTCTTAATAGATTAATACCAACGAGGACATCAAATTCGCCTATTCTGAGTTGTCTGATAAGCTCCGTTCGCTCAAGCCCCTCAATTTCTGAATGCATATATCTTACTCTTACTTCTTTTTTGGCCAAATATTCTGCTAGGTCTTCTGCCATCCTTTTGGTAAGCGTAGTTACCAGAATCCTTTGATTTTTCTGCACATGAGATTTTATCTCATCTATCAAGTCATTGATTTGGTTCTGTGTATGTCTAACCTCTACTTTTGGATCAACGAGTCCTGTGGGTCTTACAAGCTGTTCTACAATCGCAGAACTGTTTTTCTTTTCATAGTCTGCTGGTGTCGCAGATACGAACACTACAGACTTTAGATATTTTTCAAATTCAGGAAATTTGAGCGGTCTATTGTCAAATGCGCTAGGCAACCTGAATCCATAGTCTACGAGACTTTTTTTCCTAGTATAATCACCTTGATACATACCTCTAAGCTGAGGTAGAGTAACATGGGATTCGTCTATTACCAATAGAAAATCATTACCGAAAAAATCAAGTAGACAAAAGGGAGGTTGTCCTGACTTTCTACCATCAAAATGCCTAGAGTAATTTTCAATTCCTGAACAATAGCCTAGCTCTTGTATCATTTCCAAGTCGTAATTTGTTCTTGAATTGAGTCTTTGCCTTTCAAGTTCACCAGGCAAATTTGGAAGCCAGGTATCAAGTTCACGTTGTATAGATGTTACAGCATCATTCTTTGCATCATCGTCTATTATGTAATGTTTTGCGGGAAATATTTTAACCGTACCAGCTGTACGCTTCTTGGACATGGTAACACTATTATGAATACTAATGTGTTCTATTTGATCTCCAAATAATGATACTCTGATAACCTCGTCAGAATACCCCGGGATAATATCTATAGTATCTCCTTTAACTCTGAAACTGCCCGATGATAATGTAATATCGTTTCGTTCATAGCGAGCTTCGATTAACTTGTGAATTAGTTCTTTTCTTCCAATTCCCATATTCTCTGAGAGGGTAATTGCGCTCTCATCCCATTCCTGTGGAGAACCTAATGAGTAAATGCACGAAACAGTTGATACTATGATTGTTGGTTCTCCAGACATGAGCATTGCAGTTGCTTCAAGTCGCATCTTCTCAATTTTTTCATTGACCTCAGTATCTTTTTCTATATAAGTGTCGGTCTGCGGCAAATAACTTTCAGGCTGATAATAATCATAAAAACTAACAAAATAACCTACATTGTTATTGGGAAAGAACTGTCTAAATTCTGAATACAATTGTGCGGCAAGTGTTTTATTATGTGAAATGACCAGAGTATTCTTGTTTGTTCGTGCAATTACATTTGCAACGGTAAATGTCTTTCCACTGCCAGTCACTCCCAATAATGTCTGACTCTTTTTACCATGTCTTAGACCTTCCACAAGCCCATCTATTGCGGCTGGTTGGTCACCTCTGGGTGAAAATGTATCAGGGGCTAGCGAAAACTGTTTAGACATTTGAGATAGGAATAAATTTTTTCGTTTATTGAATATATATTGTTACTGTCAGTAATGTTTTAACTAACCATGAAGTGGGCAGTACTATAGATATTAAAACTAATATCATAAATAATGGATGCCTTATATTAATTAGGTAAATTATTTGGTAACTCCCCGGCCACTACTAGTTATTGCAGGGACAACTAGTGGAGTTGGCAAGACGACTATATCTTTGGCTATCATGCATGCGTTTAAGAATAAGAAAGGTGTACTGGTTCAACCATTTAAGATTGGACCAGATTTCATTGACCCTAGCTATCACAAAATAATTACAGGAAAAGAATCGCTAACATTAGATGCGTGGTTTATGGGTAGAGATGGT
>DATFEX010000002.1:0-3688 GCA_035250685.1 Nitrososphaeraceae archaeon
TGTGGTCACAAATGGCTATTTTCCCTTGAAAAGAATCAAAAACCTTTACTTTTATTGGATATCACTAGATGGCACCGAAAAGGCCCACGATACTATTAGAGGAAAGGGCACCTATGCCAAAACGAAGAGTAACATTCTAGATTATATCAAGGGTCCTCCTCGTAATGGTAAACCTGCCTGGAAAGATATTTGGATTTCAATGACTATCAATCGGGTTAATTATTCCACCGCTGTTGATTTAGCCGAAGAATGGGTAAATAAAGTCAATAAAATAGGATTTCAGTTCCACACGCCATTTATGAAAGAAGATCCTCTTTGGTTGGAATTTGGAACATTACGCAGTGATCTTGTAGATCGACTCATGCATCTCAAAAGAAAGTATCCTGATTTCGTAATCAACAGTGAGAAACAGTTATCCTTGATGAAAGGAAATTGGGGAGGTAATGGGACAACTCCAATACAATGTCCCACATGGGCCATACTATCATTAGACCATTTGGGTAGGACAAAGCAGCCTTGCTGCATTGGCAGTTCAAACAGTAAAGCCTTAAAGCCAATCTGTGAAGAATGTGGCCTTGGTTGTTACTCAGTTCTCGTGGCAAACGGAATTGCAGGTGCCTAGGGCTAATTTAACGTAAAGGTGTCTGATTCAGACATTGAATTTGAAATTTTATTTTCATTAAATCTATCACGAGACGTTTCTCAAATACATACCTTTAGATAGCCAGTCACCGTATTATTATTATGAGTATTTGTATTTTATGTCAGAAACCTTATGAAACATGTGATATGATTATGGAACAACATTTAGTTGCGGATACTGAATTTTGTAACACGTGCTTTACTGAGTTTATGATAGAAGAATTTGATAGTAACATAATATCAAAAATTATAGGTCAAGCGTTACTCTAATTTACTTGAATGATGGACCGGCTAATTGAAAACCTTACAGTTTGTGAAATCATTTAGCACTGAGCCGAAGAAAAAAATTAAATTTTGTTTCACATGTGCGAAGGTCGCGACACATATAGCGTGCTTCGACGTTGGAAACGATGTTATAGTTGCTGAAAAATATTGTGAAAGTTGTCTTTGTAATATTAAATAGAATCTTTATATTTTAATTTTCAATCATAGGCGTCAACTTCTTGACTTCGAAATATATTATGGTTTGAATACAGGAAAATATTCTAGTGTTCTTTGATTAAATAATAAAATTTAGAATAACACCCATACATTGGAATCTAGAATTGGGACTAAATTTTACGACCACATTTCAAAGGGCGTTACCTTATGTCTAGACTGTCCACTGCATCCATAATGACTTGAGTTGCACGCACTCCAAAATTTGCCTTACAATAATTTTCATTTGTCAGCTTCGATTCGAATCTATTCGACCGTATCAACTGCGAAACCCTATTAACTGCAGCCAGATAATTCATTGAAGATACCCATGTTAGTATGATTGCACATTTATCGCAGACTTGAACTTTAACGCTGGCCCCATATATTTCTCCACAAAAGATGCATTTGTTATATATCATTGAATTACTAGTCCTAGGGGCGTTAATACCAAAATGAATTGTATTATAGCACTCAATACACAAGTGTTTATTGCAAGATGAACATGTGTGGTATTCTTCCCGTTTACCACAATTTTGACACACTGTCATTGTTTTTGGCGCTCTACGAAAAAGATTGTCAGGTAACCAACGCCATAACGAATTAAACTGTTCATATACTTTACTTCTTGTGTATTAATTAGGTAATCCCTTATATCTAGTTACTCAAATACAACATAGTGTGACAAAGATTTTTTTGTTTCGATGTGGGCTGTGGTGTATGGCGCATACGTCGCAATATATTCCTGTTTACGGCCGCTGACATGCATCTATTTTTTGCATCTCGTATGAATGCAATTGGTTACTTACTTCTTGAAATAACGTTTCTAGTCTTATGGGCTTCTTGAAAAAACTATTAACAATATCTTTTTTACTATACTCTTGAAACAGTTTATCTTCTACATCAAAAGCCGTCATCAATATTGTTTTTACATTTGGATTCAGATCCTTTATTGTTTTTAATAATTGAAGCCCATTGATTACAGGCATTCTCAGATCAGAAATTACTAAGCCATAGGAACTACTATTTATTTTGAAATGTTCCAGTGCAATTATCGGGTCGGTAAATATGAATATAGATAAACCTGGTATACCCCGCAATGCATCTCGAAAAAGTTCTGTAATTTCACGTTCGTCGTCTACTATTGATACAAGTTTATTTTCTGTTATGACCTTAGACATCTATTATATGAAAAAGTCCCGCTTATAACGTTTCCTAACTTTGGTTTCATTCTAGTCATTGAAAAGAATGTACATCTGAATATTTTGAATGACTACTAAAAAACTCTTGAGTGAGTCCAGTCCATTTAGATTTTTTAAGTCAGAAATAATGAGAGCATTTGTAGTAACATAAAATCTCAGAATGAACTAGGGCTCTTATCTAATGATTTCAAACTATCTGATGTTGGCAATGACGCTGTTAAGAAAATTACTCATGGATTACTAGCATTTGGTGAAACGAGTGAAGCAGTCACTAATACTTTCTTTGGGTTTTGTTACGGCTATTTATCCCACAAGAGAGAGCAACAGCCACAACTTACTTGAAAGACAAAATATTTAATAAATAAAAAAAATTTTCTACTTTGATTGTGCTAGAATAGGTGTAGCGAAATCAAAGTCGTGTAATCCATTTCTGATGAATGAGGTGTCTGTACACGGAGAATTATTATCCATAAAACTTGACCACATAACCTCACATGTTCTGCACTTATACTCGCCTGGAGCGACATCTGGCTTTATTGCTCTTTTCACACTCTAAGTATGATTAATCAGGTATAATAACGTCCCGTTTCTTTTCGAAATGAGATCAGACATTCAAACTAATCATTTGTATTATAGAAAATATCAGAACTATTGAAAAAGTATAATGCTATGTTAACAGCCATTCTAGGGTTGGCTGCTCATGATCTTTGTGGTAAGTGTAATCATGCTTGGTCTAGTCACAGAAACGAATTGGGAGAAAGTGGAACTAGATGTGGCTGGCCCGACTGCGATTGCAATAAATTCTCAGATTGAGGATTAATCCATTTTCCTCCTTGTTGCTAATTCGGTATCTTTAATCCTCTGAATCAAAGGCCAAAAATCTCTGAAATTTATGGACTTTTTGAAATATTATTACTAGGACATTATCGCATGTGGATTCATTCATGAGATATTCTTATTATTATCTGTTGTTCATTCATAATCATTGGCAGAAGAGGAAGATGCAGATATAATTAAAAAAGCAGAGAAAGAGAAAAGAGAAATGGGAATAGTAGAACAGAATCCGCACAATATAAAGAACGAAAAAATGGAAGGGAAAGAGATCCCACCATTTAGAACTGAACATCATATGAAAAATGTAAATGAAAATGCCGGATTAGATGAAAACGATAATTATATTCATAGAAGAATACACAATCAAGAATATAAAGAGAAGAAAAATTTGGAAAATAAAAGGAATCCCAAAAAAGAACGCCTTAAGACTGATATCAGTTACAGTAAATATGCAGTAGGCGGAGAATCCAGAGATGTTCCAGCATCAGCATTAGATGAAAGCGATAATTATATTCATAGAAGAGAACACAATC
>DATFEX010000003.1:0-2833 GCA_035250685.1 Nitrososphaeraceae archaeon
CCATGAAAAATTGGATTCTTTGAAATTTCTTTATTTAAATTTTCAAAAGCAGTGATGAATAAAATAGGTGCCTTTGGAAACTTATCTAAAATTTGTGAAGCTATATCAATTCCATTTTTGTTACCGGGTAATCTATAATCAATCAAGTATATCTCACATCCTGCATTAACAATGTCTTCAATTCTTACTTCACCATCGAGGTACGTTGTCGTTACGTCATGTCCCTTTCCTGAAAGAAAATCTTTATAGAGTATCAAAATGTCTTCCTCATCTTCAACAATCATTATTTTGAAATTCTTCATTTTTCTTTTATCCTTGTCGATGATTGTGTAGAATTTGATTTTATAGTGTAAGATAATAATGATCTTAAATGATAATATCTAACTACCACACTGACTATCTACAGCGACATTCCTTAAAAACATGTAACTTGTTCAATTTGTACTGGAATAGATAATATAGGATGAGTGCCTTATACTAGGTATACCCAACTTGGAGGCTCAGATTCAGTATTGATAAAAGATCTGGTAAATCCCACGAATTTTAATATTATCGTAGGAAAACTTGGAGATGTTCTAACACGAGCATTGGACCAACCATTAGGATATGCAATAAACTGGGGAAGAATCTGGTCACTGTGGCCAGTACATCTTGAAACTGCTTGCTGTAGTGTGGAATTTGGAGCAGCTTCAGGTCCCAGATATGATGTTGAGCGATTTGGAATAATTGAGGCATTTGGTTCATTGCGACAATGTGACTTGATTGTTGTTCAAGGTACTGTAACACGAAAGATGGCTCCAAGATTAAGGATGGTATATGATCAGATGCCCGATCCAAAATATGTTATTGCTATGGGTGCCTGTGCGATTACAGGAGGACTCTATATTGATTCTTATAATGTGCTACCCGGTGTAGATGGAATTGTACCAGTTGATGTATATGTACCTGGATGTCCACCAAGACCCGAAACTCTGATTCAAGGATGTATGTTGTTACAAGAAAAAATCAAAAGGTCGAAGATTAGATAAATTATCAGGTGCAGAAAAATATCCAAATCATAGTAACATATACTACGATTTTGGATCATTTTAACACTGAATAAATAACATTTATGCGTCTTTTTTGTATTAGGATTCCTTCTTTGATGTTGAAATTACCTTTCAAAAAGTGAAATTGTAAATGAAATATTGCCTTGAGTGTAAACAAAATTTCTGGCGAGTGTGGTACTAAATGGTATTAAGTCTTAATTACCAAAAGAAAATTAATGGATCATTGCGCATGGAAGAGGGATCTCGTAAGGAACGCATTGAATCATTATGCTACGATATTAAATAAGTCAGTTTTAGAATTCAATGTCCTCCAAATTAATATTGAATTTGTAAAGGCGAGTTTGATAACAGAATCATACTTTGCAGAAGAATTAACTGAATATATAATAAAGAAGGGGACTGTTCTAGACACTAAAAGTGGAAATACTATCTTTCATTACGGTAAGATAAGGAAAACTATTTTGAATGCATTGGAATGTTATGTAGAAGGCTTAAAAAACACAATAAAAATAATGACACCGAATTCAGCTGATCCCCATTCAGATTTCCATTCGATGGAACAAGAGATTAAGCTTTGCATAAGTCTAAAGAATGATATTGAGATTTCGTATGGTAATATTACCCCAATTGAAGATAAGTCCTAATTTTATAAGTTTCTTGCAATACAATACTAGATGTCAGTAATATCTACTAGTCACAATAAAAATAAGGTAATCGATTTTCCAAAATGAGTCAGAAGTTCTATATTTTGCGTATGAGAAACCCGAAAACAAAAGTGTATTTACATTTGGTAAAATCAACCAAAGGATGCAGATATAATTTTGAAAGACAATCCCTCTTCATATGGACCTTTTGAAATTGCTTTTAAAATACCCTGTTTGACTGAATCTAATCGTTTCTTATCTGAAATAATATCCTGAGGAATTTCAATCTTGATTTCTAATCTTAGTAATAGATCTTTAGTTTTGACCAATGTTAAATTAATGAAGTTAATACTTAATATGAGCTTATAGTTTATTACAAGTTAGGAAAAGATTAGAATAATTGGAATTCCGGTATGAAGGAAATTTTCTTAAATTTGATAAAACTAACCAGATATCTTGTTTCTAAAGGACAATTAGGAGATTTGAACTTTTTAAGACAATTAGTTATTGTATTCCGATCTCAATTATTAGAAGGGGGGGGAATTGTAAAACAAAAATATTACAGTTTTCAATGAATATCATGAGAAAAAAGTATTACCAATTAGCACCTGACCTGACTATCTGTAGGATAGTCAATGGTATGTGGCAAGTTGCAGGAGGGCATGGACGTATTGATAATGAACTGGCATTGAGAGACATGCAAAGATACCATGATTCGGGATTTACTACTTGGGACCTCGCTGATATCTATGGTCCAGCAGAGAGTTTTATAGGCGAATTTAGACGCAGATTATCATTAGAAAAAGGGAAAGAGGAACTGGACAGGATTCAGGCCTTTACCAAATGGGTACCACAACCAAGCAGAATCACACGTTCTATAGCTGATAATAGCGTAGATGCGGCAATGCGTAGAATGAATGTAAGCTCTTTAGATTTGCTTCAGTTTCATTGGTGGGATTACAATAATCCATATTACATGGACGCTTTGAAATATTTATCAGATCTGAAGAACAAAGGGAGTATCAAGCATCTCGGTCTAACAAATTTTGATACTGAGCATTTGCAGATAATTACCGAATCAGGTGTGATGGTTGCATCAAACCAGGTACAATTTTCTATAATTGACAGGAGACCGGAAGT
>DATFEX010000004.1:0-10992 GCA_035250685.1 Nitrososphaeraceae archaeon
AGGGAATTTTCTACCAATAAGTCTATCAGGCCTTGTGGTATATCTAGTGAATCAAGCTCATCTGTAACAACCTTATTCGCTAACATACATACTTGTGTCCTTTATCATATATATAGAACTATTATTTTCAGTGAAGGGAAACTCCAAGATTTCCTATGATTCAAAATGAAAATTCGACAACTATTCTGAGGTGAGTTAATGATTACTTGGAAAATTACGCGTCTCTTATCAAGGGTCTCATCCTTTCATTAAATGCTGGAGTAAACTCTTGTTTTTTCATTCCGTGGGCATTGAAGGCGTGTGTTTCACCCTTTCTAAATACATCATCATCATTTTCTCCTTTAATGACAAAATCACAATCGAATCCAGCGTCTCGACATGATAATGATTTCATACAAAGTATCGTTCACCAAGATATAAAAGAATTTAAACATGTGATAACTGGATTTTAAAATTCCCAAACAGATTTTTATAGTCATGAATCTTGTAAGAAAAGTCTATAAAAAGTCAGTGTTATAACAATCTGTGCTTCAAATATTTTTTGTAATTTTAGCTGCTCTTGCGTCAGTAGGCTTGCTTGCATTTGACATCATAATTGAAGAAATATCGGCCTTGCCCATGAAGTTTACATTTGCGAAAAATTTGCCAGACTCGGCATCTCAACTACAAATTTTAGAACCAGAAGGCATAGAAGTAGATACTAACGGAGATATTTATGTAAATGATATTAAATCAAATAGTATCAAAAAATTTTCCAAGGATGGAACAGATATTCTGAGTTGGGGATCAACCGGTTCCGTTGATGGACAATTTAACCATCCACATGGTAACGAGATAGACAAGGAAGGCAACATATACATTACAGACCAAGGGAACTCCCGTGTTCAAAAATTTACCGTTGATGGTAAGTTTATTACAAAATGGGGAACTCATGGAACCTCAGAGGGACAATTTCTGCACCCACATGGAGTCGCCATAGATTCGCAGGGAAATATTTATGTAAGTGACAGAGATGCTGCAACCATTCAAAAGTTTTCAAATAGCGGTGATTTTATTGCGCGATGGGGAAGTCAGGGTAGTGGGGATGGTGAGTTCATTCAACCATGGGATGTCGCCGTTGATTCAAACGACTTTATATATGTTCCTGATTATGGTAATAACAGGGTTCAAATTTTCAAGAATGACGGTTCCTTTGTTAGCAAATGGGGAACCTCCGGCGATGGAGACGGACAATTAAACCAGCCTGCTGTAATTACCTTTGATTTGGAAGGATATTTGTATTTGACCGATTCTGGAAACCATCGAGTGCAAGTGTTCGACAAAAATGGTAACTTTATAACTAACTGGGGTAGCCAGGGCAACGCAGAAGGTGAGTTGCAAAAACCAGAAAGTATTGAAGTAGATTCAGATGGACAAGTGTATGTTGCCGATACTTCAAACAATAATGTCCAGTTATTTATCCCGGCGAATTCAAACGATGTTCGAAACTGACAAAATGAAATTGAGTAAGAGCCGCTCATATTTGCTTGAAGTACCACGCGTTATTCATTTAGATTTTTTTGTACCTATCTATTATATGAATAGTAGATGAAGAGTACCCAAGCTTTAGAGTACCAGATCTTTTTCCTTAACTTGCCCGATATAGTCAATAGTCCTAATCAGGATCTTGGTCTACAAAATCTATTTAAAGCCTTCTTTGTAAATTGAAATAATAAAAAACGGGGACCTGGCAATTTTTATGATGAACAAATACAGCCGAGATCCCAGTTTGTCTTTAAGTTATATTATAGTCAAACAAATCATATATATCTTTTTAGATATTCTTAATCATAAGACTAGATTATTAGATTCTCTAGAAATTATATGGATATTATTAAGATTTTTGAGTTGAACTTAGACATATCTCATCTATTGTCTAAATCAATATGGTTACAAGCTAGGGACTTTAATGAATCGATATAAGAAATACTGCATTAGTATGACTATGATCTTAAACACTGCGTGGAATGATTTGATTAAAAAGAAGGCAAGTGGTATAGATTGTGATTTGGGTCAAGTCCAGCAGGTCCGGGCAGAATTTATTGTTATAGAAAAGGGTATTATAAATAAAAAGAAGTACTATATACCAAAGAACCTAATAGCAGGTTTCGATGGTCATACACTCTTTTTTAGGATATTGAAAGCAGAATCAAAACGATATCGCCAGGACGATAAGAAACTACAAAAAGTTACAAAAAAGATCAATTAATAAGAACCTCTTTTAGGACCAATCCTACTATTTGAAATTCATAGAGCTTTGAATTCCTTTCTAACTTGAAACGATGTAAAGTAGCATTTAGTTAGAACAAACTTAAGTAAAGATGTAACTAAATTCAGATTAATAATAGATTATGTTTCTAGCATGAGAATATGCTTTTTTGGAAGAATGTAAATCCTATATCCAGTATATTGTTGATCCTGTTGTTATCTTACTGTGTACTGACTTCAGTGTCACAAAATCCATTATTTCAAGTACAAGGACAGTCGTTTGATATATCTGAATTACAAGAAAAAAAAGATGAAATCAGAGTTGATGCACAAAATATGGCGGAGAAATTAAGAGAAGCAACAGGTGAAAAAATACCTAATGATTACATCGTAGTTATGAAGAATGACTTTTTATCCTCTGCGCATTCTTTAGCCAGTAAAGCGCAGAGTGAAGGAGCTACAGTGGAACATATCTTTGATCATGTTTTGTCTGGATTTGCTGTTAAAGTACCCAATAATAAGGTACTTGAGACAATTTTGCAAAATCCAAATGTAGATTACGTACAACCTGATGTTAAGGTAATGGCATTCGCTCAGAGTTTACCAACTGGTGTCAATAGAATTGATGGTGATCTGAGTTCTACTAAATCTGGGGATGGAAGTGGGTCTGTAAATGCAGACATAGCCATTTTGGATACTGGAATCGATCTTAATCATCCAGATCTTAATGTATATAGACAAGTAACATTTGTTCCAGGAACTAGTAACGCTAACGATGATGATGGTCATGGAACAGCTGTTGCTGGCGTAGCGGCGGCCAAAGATAACTCTCAAGGTGTAGTAGGAGTTGCCCCAGGAGCCAGGTTATGGGCTGTTAAGGTGCTCGATAGTAATGGCATGGGTTCCAGTTCTGATATTATAGAGGGAATCGACTATGTTACTGAGCATTCTGACGAAATAGATGTTGTGAATTTGAGCTTCGGTGCTGTTGGGAGAAATGATGCTCTCCATAATGCAATCATTAGATCAGTGACAGCCGGAGTAACTTATGCAGCAGCTGCAGGTAATGAAGGGATTGATGCCTCCAATGTATTCCCTGCAAGCTACCCAGAAGTAATAGCAGTATCAGCAATTGTTGACACTGATGGAAAGTGTGGTGGAAGTTCAACTATAGCTACTACAGCTGGTAAAGATGATACTTTTGCAAGTTTTAGTAACTATGGTCAGGTAGTTGATTTGGCTGCTCCAGGAGTACTTGTTAAAACAACAACAAGTGGAGATTCTTACATGTCATTTAGCGGTACGAGTGCTGCAACTGCTCACGTTTCTGGTGCGGTTGCATTATACAATTCAGAGAATCCTGGAGAATCGCCTTCAGAAATCCTAAATGCACTCAAAAGCCTTGGTTCTAAACAAAACATCCTATGCGATGGTAATGGTCACGGTTACTTTAGTGGGGATCCTGAGGAGAATGCGGAACCTTTGCTTTATGTTGCAAGTGGCAATGCTAAGAGTTGAAAGGTAATACTACTATTGATACCTTTGTTCAGATTGTAGTGAGATTAAAGGCACCCATCAATCCAATGACTTTATCGTATACAAGTTTTCTCAGGGGTATCTGTACTCCTTACTTTATCAGCTTGCATCAGGAGTATGATTTACTATTTTATACGACAGATACGCCCCATGGCTAATCGTTAGAATTGCTATAAGACCTTCAGGAAGAGTTGGGAGGCTATCGAGTATGATATTTCCTAAAAATTCTTTAAACAACAAAATAATATAACTCAAGGCAGAAATTATTGTAAAGAAGAACATCTGAACCTTGGACATGTCAACATATTTCTCATTACCTACTTCGTCTCCCTCGAACATATCAGTGAATTTCGCATCAGTATCATTAGAATTTCTAAAAGCAATACCTACCATATTTTCCTCTGAATATGCGTAAGTGGTTATTGCGTCTGTAGTTGTAGTTTTTTTCTTCTTATTGTCCAGAATAATCGGAGTTGCTACAAGTGAGGTAGAACTGATGCCCAATAAGGCCCATATTTGCCAGTCAACGACAATCCCCAATGGGTCTGGGTGACCTGAATATATTCTTGCAGTAGTGGCAGTGAGGTATGCACTAAGTATGATAACGGTCCAGATTACGATCTGCAATCTCGAAAGGCTCATTACGTTAAGTTCGTTTATCAGTATGCCTGACCATCTTTCGTTGATTGCTTTTCCGATTATACCAAGAAAAATTATCATAAGTCCAGCTGTTAGGATCCAATACACTAACATTTTGATCAATAAGTCTTCTGCCATGAAAATCAAATATCCCGAGATAAACATGATTAAAATGATTGCAATTGCGATTCCTGCCAAGGCTGAGCTGCTTAGTTCCATAGAGAGGATCAGATGCTCTAGTACTTGAACTTAACTCTAGATTCTATGCATTGGTCCTAAATAATACTATAATTAATAATTGAGTAAGGAACAAATTCATTAATCTCTTAATTAGATGTTATCTTCTAGTATCATTATAGATTTGAATATTGTAATGTACGTTACTAATTCGCTTGTCGTTAACATCTTCAGGATTTATGACATTTTCATTAAATTGAATTGTATGATTACCTACTGGCAGCGGTTTTACAAAGAGGAAATAACCAGCCTCCATTCCTCTATAGGTTCCTTCTCTAGCATTATAGATATTGCTCTTCGCATACGTAATGTTCGTTAGAAACGGCTGTACAAAAAATTCATTTTTGTTCTGAGTATTAATTACTTCTTTCCCATCAATAGTGGCATTAATTTCAGCTTTATCTAATACCCAGTTTGCGCATCGTAATAGCTCTTCATAGATTTTATACTTTGCTTTTTCTTCTTCACTACAGTTACTTCCTACGATTTGAACTAAAATGGCCTTCCCTTCTGGAATCTTACAATTTCTTACTTCTACTAAATCATCACTACCTCTTCCATCCGGTAACATCCAGACTGGTCCAATTTGATCTTGATTCCAAGAACATTTTTCAGGGGAATAATTATCTCTTGGATGAGTCAGCGTTCCATTCCCTTCATCATTAGGCAAAGACAAAAACCAACCAAACCATTTTTCAACCCAAAAGTTAAAGCTATTATCATATGGCCTGTCGGTTACTTTAAAAGCCAGTCCATCGGACTGCGCATTAGCAAATTGAGGTTGAAATTCACTTAATCCTGAACTAGTAATAAAAAGTGACATGAAAATAATCATAACATAAAAAAATTTCATTATTTAATTAATCACTCTAGCAAATATTAATAAACTTAACGTTTTTCCTTTGATTATTGTCTGATTATTACTTACGGTTCAAAGGTTATTATCTCATACCAATTGGAATCGTCATTCTACTGACTTCATTTCTTGATAATGTAGTCTTTCCTAGTTATCTCGATTCTTCGCAAGGCAGATCATCGTTTTTTACTTTGCTTAATTTTGTTTCCCTTTTAGCTGTCTGTGTCGTTGTTCAATTCCTGCTCCTGAATTCTGCAATTAAGATGAATTTGTCCATTAGCAGGTCAAATAAACCGAGCTTCCATGATATCCTAATTGTGATATTACTTGGTTTCCTGGTATTCCTCCTTTTGATGATTAATTCGCAATTATTCCAAAATAGAAGTTACAGTCTTTCTATCTTTATCCTGATACTAATCTACGACTTAACTGGCTCAGCAATAATTATTGCGGTATTAGTATTCAAACTTTCAATGTGGACAAAACGAAAAAGAAATTTTCATGGATTTTTGTATGTATTATCATTCTCTTTGATTTTGGTAACACTAGTTTCATCTTCCATGGGACTAATTGAAGAATTAGACGGTAGATCTCCGACTGTCACCTCCAAACCAAATCCTTGGGATAACATTAGTACCGTTCAACCAATTTATTATGATATGTATAGAATCAGCTCCTTAATTTCATTTGGATTATTTTGGATAGCTACTTCAATTCTTCTTAGGAATTATTCAACCAGAAAAATTGGAAAGAGAAAATACTGGATCCTAGTCGCGATACCAATGATATACTACATTGGAACATTTGATTTTGCTTTAAATAATTATCTAAACCCATTGGTTTTTCAATATCCAAATTTCTCTACAATTATTTTCTACTTGTTAGGAATTACAAAGCAGATTGGTGGCTTCTTTTTTGCGTTGTCCTTTATTTTTATGGCCAAAAATATCCCAAACAAGAAGTTGAAATTTTATTTGCAATTAACTGCCGTGGGAATAATGATGCTATTCAGCAGTATTCAAATCTCTACATTACATATTTTACCCTACCCTCCATTCGGGTTAATAACATTGTCCATCATGCCCATCTCAGCTTACCTTGTTTTACTTGGATTATACAATTCGGCAAGATCAATTTCATATGATAAGCATTTCTTGAGCGAATTAAGGAAACAAATAAAAAATGAATCGAATTTATTTCTCAAATCGATAGGATCTGCCGAATGGAATAGAAATTTAGAAATGTCCATAGACGGCGTATTAAAACAAATCGGCAAGAGGGATGACACCAATTACTCTCTAGGGGAAGAGGATGTTAGAGACTATGTTGTGGACGTTTTAAATGAACTTAAAAAACAAAGAAAACCTTCAGCGGTACCGTAAGCTTGTAGTTTTAATCACGTTAGGTAATTTAACATGTTAACTAGTGCCATTCCATGTTTATGCTAACATTTGATCTCGCCACCCAAAAAAAATGGTGTCCTATTAGAGATAATTACGAATAGCCAGTGGTTTCCTAGTATCATTTATTGTTATTTTACCATAATAAAGTACGGTGCTACATCATAGTAATTGTTTCCAACTATGACATATCCTCCAATATCCCACAAATAACTATTTTTATGAGGAGGGTGTTGTCTTATCGTGATGAAATCACCAAAATTATGATCATCGTTGTTCTTTTCATCCTTTACAGGTATAGAGTGGGTGCTATTGATTAAAGGGATCATATCCCACCTACTGGATGAATGATTGAATTGTCCAAATGCTAAGTTAAAATATGGATTTATATCCGGATCAGTATTATTACTAGTAACATAGTATGCTATGACACCCAAATCTCCCCGAAAGCTAGGTATGGCAGAACCAAATATCCATTGTTTTGATGCGTCTGCAATATGGTATTTTCTATCGTAACTCATATTATTGTTAATGTTAAAAGTCGCAACGTCAATGTAAGGTTTCCAAGTAGCACCATTATCATAGGTTGTTATCGCATTCCACATAAAATTTAGGCTATCATTGTACAGCCATGCACTTCTAATGCGACTGCTGGTATGTGCTTTACACCACCAAAGATCTGAATCAGACGGATCTGTCCCACAATAGTCTGAATTGCGAATGTTATTCCAAGGTGCAATCGAAACTGTCTGGTTAGTAATAGCGTTGGAATCTTCTTCCCATTTAATTATCTTCATATTGCTGGTATTTTTTAAATGTGCACCGAAATAAGCGGTATCATTATAGCTTCCATCTATTGGAGCGATACCAGTAACATTTCTATCCAATACTGCAGTATAAGTCAACTTTGACAGTCTATTTAAGGAATTACTCAAATCGTTGAGGGAGATTCTCAAGATGGTACCGTATTCTCTTTCACAATTATCGCCTATAACTAAGGACGATGTTATGTATGCAAAATCATTTGTTAGTATCACTTGTGGATAGTCGAAAGTTGATTCAATGATATCGGGCGCTCTAAATATATCTATAGGTACAAAGTCAAATACGGTCCATTTCATAGTATCGTTTGACACTGCCAATCTAAGTATATTGGTTACTTTTCCTTCCAAGTATGGTTCACCCAATCGTAACCATAAAAACATATTACGCTCTGGATCAAAAATAGTTCTCTGATCTGCCAAGAATAAATTGACGTCAGTTTGGTTACTAACTGTTACGTTACCATTGCTTACATTTCCACGCTGAGAATAAAAACCTCTAAAATCGAATGTAGGATCTACATATTTCCATTCGTCGCCGATCTTAGATTTTGCCGCAAAATAATTCCCAGTATAAAAAACATGGGTGCTATTGGATGCTATACTTGGTTCCGCAATATTATCGAATTTTTCCCTTGGCATGGATAAGGGCTCAACCTCAGATTTCCAAATTGTATATTGTGAACCAGAAAAATTAACCGTTGTGGGTAGCTCGCTTCTAACCGAAGTTAAATTGGAAACAAACTCAGGTGGATGTGGAGATTGCGTCATAATAGAAGTTTCATTTGGTGTGTATGTAGTAGAGATACATTCAACTAGGTGTTCTATATTGTGTTTATAGCACTGGTATTTGCTATTTTGATCATCATGTTGAAAGTTACATTTAGCGCTTAATTCACTTGAGTAAACTTCAGAAAAGCTTCCATTAATTGGAAACACAGGGAGGATAATGAATATAAAAAAAAATAAAAGAAAAATATTCATTTTTGGTTATTCTAGTGACGTTCTATGATAACATCTCCTCCACCATCGGCAGTCTGCCTTTGAACTATTTTTATTGGTGATGGAGGTTGAGTATTTAGAAACGAAGAGGACACACTTAGGATTTCCGTATTTTCGTATACTTTTGGGGAATCGGCACACTGAGTCCAAGTGGGTGTTGCACCTCCGCTTACTCTGCCCA
The DNA here is from genome assembly GCA_035250685.1 of Nitrososphaeraceae archaeon. GTDB lineage: Archaea > Thermoproteota > Nitrososphaeria > Nitrososphaerales > Nitrososphaeraceae > TA-21. The sequence continues at coordinate 8,920 of DATFEX010000004.1, forward strand.
TGTAAAGCTTACTATCATTTCCATCTTTTGTATAGAAGCACAGGGAAATGATGTACCCACTAGGAACTTCTATGTGATTTGTGTCCAAAATTATCCCCTTCACATCTTCTCCTGGAAACACCTGTGATTCGGGAACAATATTTGTACCAGTAACTTGCTGTCCAGCGGTAACAGCCTGTTCGGTTCGGTTGATCTCTTCATAGTGTATTCCACCGTCCTGCCCAACTTGTAGAAATGCCTGCAAAATCTTGTCGTTTGTTGTCCTTAACCTTAACATTCGTATTTGTATTGCCAAATATTTTCATCATCAATGATTGTTACTATGATATATGATTTTTGGCTAGCGTTATTGTCAAAGTTGTAATATTTTGAATTTAATTTATATTTTTTAGGTAAAGTATATCAAACTATTATTATTTTTTCAAGGGATAAACTTGCCCGCATTTGAAAGAATTAAGCTTCTAAGTCGCTCCTGAATGGTGTAACAGCTAAAACCATTTTCCAAGAGTCATTTAAATTAGGACCGAAAATCTGTTTCCTCTAACGGACGATACTTCTGGTGATTATTGGTAATTTTTCGGTGGAAAGGAACATCAAATTTATTTATGATAAATCATAACGTCTGTCTAGAACTTCACATAGATTCGAACATGGAGTTATTTCCATCACTATTAATAGAATTCGTGTATTAATGATTTCGTACTCAAATGACTTGATAGGATCTATAGAGGACATTAGTATTTCAGATATTTTGTTACCTGCAATCCCTCTTAGAAGTGAAATAAACGACCTTGAGGAACTTGCCGATTCAATAAACAAAGTTGGTCTTCTTAATCCTATTGTGGTGAGAACAAACAGTATGCAAAGTTTTGAAATAGTAGCTGGAAATAGGAGGTTCAATGCATGCAAGAAATTGGGATGGAGAAAGATTCCATGTCATGTGGTTGAAATGGATGATAAACTGGCTTTTGAGGTTTCGATGATAGAAAATGTACAAAGACAAACTCTAAATCCAATAGATGAAGGTATAGCATTTAGAAATTATGTAGATAAATATGGTTGGGGAGGTGTTACGGAGCTTGCACAGAAATTGTCGAGGAGTGTAAGTTACGTGAGTAAACGTATGAAATTAATAGAATTACCAAAAGACTTGATAGAATTAATATCAAAGCATGAAATTAACGTCTCAGTAGCAGAAGAGCTCTTTTCAGTCACTAATCAAACTGATCAATCAAAAATAGCCTTAATGCTACATAATAATGCATTATCGTCCAGAGACGTACGGAAACTCGTAAAAGATCATAGTAACTTTTCTCAAATTGAGCATTCGTATCCCAGTTACAGTCGTCATTATACTCATGTCAGTGAAAGGATCTGTAAATCATTTGATAAATCAATAATCTCACTTAGGATGGCAATCAAAAAATTTGCTGGAATAGCAGAAGCAGTTGAAGACGACTGGATATTTTACGAGATATTACTTCATCACAAGAATATGCTAAACTCTCAAATCGATTTACTCATCAGACAAAAGAACAAATACAAAAAAGGCCTTTCCATAGGGAAGTGACTTCTGGATAGGATAGAAAAATTTTCGGCGCCAAAAAATAACCATATCTCTTATTGTTTTATGTTATCGAACTTTGCATGTATTTTATTTATGATGCTACACCAAACTCTATTCGAAACCTACTTCTAAATTTACAAAATATGATGTAGTTACCAGATATTAGTATAAATCTTTTTTATAATAGGCCGGCATTGTTTAACTCATCCAGTAATGGAGTTAGTGCTACAATTACTTCTTTTTCTCCTAGTATAATATTTGAATCAAGTCCAAGCGCAATTGAAAGCATTTCTCTATCCTCTCTTGAAGTATGCACTCCATTTCCAGTTATCACAAATTTCATGTAATTCTTTAGTATCCACTCCTTCCATGCTTTGATTCGTTGAAGACTTTGTTCCAGTGCTAAAATTGTGTAGTCCAAATCTATTGCTTCTTCTTTATCAAGTACATTCAACTTTGCCATAGGAAAAAGAATGTTCCCTCCTCGGACATTTTGATGCTGTTTA
>DATFEX010000005.1:0-4464 GCA_035250685.1 Nitrososphaeraceae archaeon
CATCATAATTTCTCTTTACATCGATTGCAACTACAACGCATTGTCTGCCAAATATTTTCATAAGGTCAGTTACCAACTCAGGTTTTTTCACAGTTGCAGTGTTAATTGAGACTTTGTCTGCGCCATTGAGGAGGATTTCCCTGGCATCTGCAAGTGTCTTGATTCCACCTCCCACGGTGAAGGGTATGTCTATGACACTTGCTACCTTTCTAACCATGCTTTTCATAATCTCTCGGTCCTGTTTTGAAGCAGTAATATCAAGAAAAACAAGTTCATCGGCTCCCTGGTCACTATATTTTTTAGCCAGTTCAACGGGGTCGCCTGCATCCTTTACCCCTGAAAACTTGATTCCTTTGACTACTCTACCATTATCTACATCAAGACATGGAATGATTCGCTTTGATAATGGCATTATGCTAGTGCTTTCACCTTTTTTATTTCCAACCTTTCTTCATATAATGCCTTACCCAAAATAACACTGTCACATCCAATTGATCGAACCCTTAGTACATCTAACAAGTTTGAGATTCCACCACTAGCAATTATCTTTGACTTTCGATCTGTGTTAATGCTATTTAAAGTAACAATATCTGGACCCATAAGAGTTCCATCCTTGATTATGCTAGTCAGGAGAAAATTGCTAATTCCAAACTTATTGAACTTGCTTATCGCATCCTCAATCCTAAAGTCTGAAGAAGATTTCCATCCTTCAATCATCACCTTTCCATCTATTTCATCAAGTGAAACAACAATCATGTCACTATAATTCTTACAGAGCAAACGCAATTCGTTTACATTTCTGTAGGCCATAGTTCCAACTACAATTCTTGAAAACCCCATTTTGGCAATCCTTTCAAAAGTATCAGTATCTCGAATACCGCCTCCAATCTGAACTCGAATATTCACGGCGTGTAGAATTTCAGAGATTACTGAAAGATTATTCGTAGCGCTACCAAATGCAGCATCAAGGTCAACTATGTGCAACATATCAGCGCCATCTTTTTCCCATTTCTTTGCAATCTGAACTGGATCTTTACTATACACCTTTTTGGTAGCTTGTTCCCCTTTGGTTAACCTAACTACCTCTCCATTCATTATGTCGATTGCTGCTATTACCTTCATTCGTTTTTTTCACAAATATTGACAAAATTTTTCATGATTTGGGCTCCAATCTTTCCTGATTTTTCAGGGTGGAATTGGGTACCAAATAGATTTGATCGTTCGATTACAACAGGTAATTTTGAACCATAGTCCGTTACTGCTGCAATGAGTTTATCATCTTTAGGCTCGATATGATACGAATGAACAAAATACACCCAGGAATCCTGCGGAATACCTTTCAAAAGGTTACTTTCATTGTTTACAATTCTCAAGTTATTCCATCCAATATGAGGTACTTTGACTTTCATTCTTGGAAGCATCAGAACATCGCCATCTAGGACTTTAAGACCTTCCAAAATTCCTTCTTCACTTTTATCAAATAGCATTTCAAGGCCAAGACAAATGCCAAGTATTGGCATCCCCTTATCTACAGCAGTATTTAGTAATGCTGAATCTTTTTGCATAGAACTAATGGCGCTATCAAAGTTACCTACTCCTGGTAAAACCATTCCATCATAATTTTCTAGTTCTTTTAGGGATCTAATGATATCCACAGAATGTGCCCCATTACTCAGGAGGGATTGATGCAAATTAAATATATTACCCGCTCCGAAATCAAAAATAGCTATTTTTGCCAATTACATCATATCTTTAGTACTAGGAAGGCCTTTTCTCCTCTGATCGATTGCTGCAGCATTTCTAAATGCAATAGCAAAGCTTTTGATGGCAGATTCCAATTTGTGGTGGTCATCTTCTCCATATTCTACCAATATGTGCGTACAGGCAACAAGATTTTGAAGTAACGATCTAAAAAAGTGCTCAATATCCTCCTTTGCAATACCTTCAACTTCATTTCTTTCTAATTTTAGTTCAAATTTTGAGTATTGCCGCCTGACCAGATCAATTGCTGAATTACTCCTTGAATCATCCATAGGCACAATTGCATATCCAAATCGCATAATTCTTGCTCTATCTCCCAATGCCTTATCCAGACTCTGACCCATGCAGATGGCAATGTCTTCTATCAAATGATGTAAAATTGAATCATTAGATTTGACATCGGCCTGTATATCAACCAGGCTGTATTTGCTAAAGGTTGTTATGAGGTGATCTAGAAATGTCAATCCACTTGATATCTGTGCCTTACCCTCGCCGTCTAGATTAACATCTAGTTTTATCGTTGTTTCAGATGTACTTCTGCTCAGCGAGGCAGTCCTAGCCTTATCAGTATCTGACAATTAATATCTAAAATTGAGTCTTGACTTTATTTAATATGTTCGGTAATTCATTCACGTTTTTGACTATTAAGGAAGTTCCATTACTCATAAATAATCTCCTTATTTGATTTGATCTTGCATTAGAGGCACATACTCCAATTAATTTAATGTCCAGATTGGATGTTTTTCTTGCTCTCTGTACCATCAACAAGTCCTCTGCGGAATCTCCAACATAAAAAGCATTATTGACTCCAAAACTCTTTATCGATTTTATCAAGGCCGAAGGGTCTGGTTTGCCCATCTCCCTTTTTTCATCTTCCAAGTAAAACGAACCTTTTAGGTCAAAATACCCAAAGATTGAATTCATGGAATATTCCGCAGCAATTTTACTCCTTCCCGAAACAATTGCCAACCTTTTATCAAAAAAATTCGATATTTTCTTCAGAGTCGAGCTTTTAACTAAAAGCGCGTCATTTTCAATGAGCGGTCTACCGGAATAGAATTTTGAATCTGTGCCGTGCTGTTTTTTGAACAATTGCGGTCCATAAAAGTACTCATCAAAAACCCGAGCTATCATACTTGTTTTAACAGTTCCAGGATACATCAAAAGTTTCTTTACCTCTTTGAGACGGCTTTCGCAGTAATCTTTAAGATAATTTTCCGCAGATTTGATTCCCTTTGAACTGGCGTTCTCTGCAATGTCCTTTATAAAAAACAGTAAATCAGATTTTTTGGGAGGTCCACATAATATACCAAGAACAAACGCATAGCTAGTATCAATATCATTGTTAAACATTCCCGATTTACGGAATTTGAAAATCAGTTCGTCACTGACTATTTTTTCAATGTTCTCTTTGGTAGAATCAATGTATTTTACAAGGAACTCTACCGTTTTTTTTATGGACTTGTTATAAGATTCTGACGTATCAATCAGCGTGCCGTCAATATCAAAAATAATACATGCATCTGAATTCATTGTAATCGATTCTGTTAATTTAGTTAATTCCCTTGATTGCTGACAGTATTTTATCATTCATTTTTTTTGTCCCCACTGTTACTCTGACACAATTTCCATAGTTTTTGATGTTGCCAAGACCCTTTGCTATTATTTTTGAATTTTCTAGCGCGTTAAGAATTCTATCATATTTTGTGTTGCATTTTATGAAAAGAAAGTTTGCATCTGACTTGTAAACATTAATGTTTTTAATTTTTGAGAGATTTTGGTAAAGTCTGTCTCTTTCATGTTTTATTAGTGAAATGCTCTCCTTTACTTTTTTAGGCCTAGAAATCAATGAAACTGCAATGGCAAGTGAAAGACTATTTACCGCATATGGTAACTGAATTCTATTTCTAAACAATCCTGCCAGATTCTCATTAGCTATCATATATCCTACTCTGGCTCCTGCCAGTCCCAGCGCCTTTGAGAATGTACGAAGAATTACCAAATTTGGATATTCGTTTACATATTTAGTTAATGAATATTTTGAAAATTCAACATATGCTTCATCTACAATAACCAAATTTTTTTTCAAGGCATCGAAAATATGCAGAATTTCTGACTTGTCAAATTGATTTCCCGTAGGGTTGTTGGGAGAACACAAGTATATTGCGTGAGATTTCTTTGCATCAGCAATAAATTTCTCAGGATCAAGAGCGTTATTAATTGATGATAACATTATTTCAGAGAAAGCTATTCCATGCAACTGACATCTTGTTTTGAAATAAGAAAAAGTAGGATAAATTGATGTCAATCTTCTTCCTTTTCCAATAAGAGTCAAAAGTAAATCTATAATTTGATCTGAACCACTGCCCAATATCAAGGACTTTTCACTTATTTCTAAATAATGAGACAGCTTCCTATACAGTTGTTCGTAAAGGTCAATTGGGTATTTTCTCAGATCAATTTTTTTTAAACTATCTAATGCAATCTTGGTAAGATAATCCTTATCTATGACTAGATTTTCATTGGCATCTAATTTAGAATAATTGCTCTCAGGAGGTACTGCATACTTCTCTATCATGGAGATATTCTTCATTTCCTTCAGTAACCAATCTGTCAATTTCTGAACCTCTCTTCTACGGCATAATAGTGATTTGGTAAACCTTCTGCAAAGGCTAATTCCTTTATGTATTTTTTAACTGATTG
>DATFEX010000006.1:0-10446 GCA_035250685.1 Nitrososphaeraceae archaeon
GAAACCACGGGAGGCTCTTGTAAACTGTTACTCTCTAACTGATTCAATTTATAGTGGATTAGATCTCAAGAATGAAATACTGTCTGTTGCAAATCAGAAACTTGGAGACACAATTCTCCTAGTTGACAAAAAAGATAACAACAAGCTGGTAGGGATTGCCATATGCCACTGTGGATCAAAAACTGAAGCTGGAAGTAATAATTGCTATATCAAATTTGGTTTAGTAACATCGAGTGAAGACAGACCTCAATCTGCTAATTTTAATGAACTCATAAATTGTTGTGAACAATTTGCGGCATCCCAAGGATTATCCAAACTTATTGGCGGAGTAAACATTGGTAACCTGCCCGCCTACAGAGATATGATTTCTAAAGGGTTTAGGACTGAATCCCAGGGCGTTATGATGACAAAAAATAATGATCCAGGTTACCATGTAGAGGATGTATATGCAATAGATGATTGGAGATAAATTCAGTCAAATAAAGTTTAAAAGCAGTACGAGGAACCTAGGTTTCAGCAAATAAACAAAATATACTATTAAAGGATTACTATAGACCTGTTAAATTACTTGAGGTGCATTTACTACTACCATGACGAAGTTTCGTGATGAATCAAAAGATCCAATGTCCCTGAAAAAATAGCTCAACATGAACCAACAGCATTAAAGAGAAATCCCAAAGATCAGGAAATCGTTGAAGGGGGAAGAACAGGGTGCTGACACTCCTGAAGCAAGGGAGAAGCTTAAAAGAAGTGGTATGACGAAGCTATAAGCACCACATGAAATTCGTATATTTTTTTTCTTCAATAGCTAAATGCTTCACGTCTAAATTGCAGGTTGAAAAGTTTCGATGTCTGTTGCCTCTTTGATCATATTTTTGGTATGATTTACCAAATTTGCCGTCAACAAACCATTAAATATTTTAAATAACAGACCCATATATGCGACAAGAAAGCGTCCAGAAAAAGAATAATCGAACTAAAAAGGATATTTCAAAGTCGTATAATCAATTCAAAGAATTCCAAGGAAAAAAATACACCGGTATGAAAGTCGGCAGAACTCATAAATGGTATTATGATAAAGGAGAGTGGAAGGAAAAAAAATTAACTCCCGATAAATGGCAGTTCTCTTATGCGGTTACCAAAAGGAGGTCTGGTAATGCACCGGAAGGTTCGGGTGTTCCCGTTGGAACAGAGTACCACTGGTACATTCTTGCCAATCAAACTGTGAAAAAACTAGATGCAAATAACTACACAACTTCAATGATGGGTCTAAAATACAAATTAGCACATAAACGTGCTGAAAAGAATTATTGGAGCTCTTCTGATAAAGCACAAAGGAAAAGATTGATAGAAATACTACAGGAATTAATAAAGGACATAAAAACGGAAATGCTTACTACAACAAAATAATTTTTAGTTCGTACTATTGTAGTTTAAGAACTTTGCTTGTCTGTTTTTGGGTCCATGCTAGTTAGATCGCAGGATCCATCCGATATTATTTTCACTATTTAGTTTCATTGGATACAAATACAAAAAATATGATTATTAGAATCCGTGATGTCGATGGGACAGACGAAGGGTATCAATATGGAGATAACTCTTTTTCCAGATATGATTATAACGATAATTTGAAACGTTCAAATCCAAGATTCTAGAAGTAATTGCTAAAACCTTCGCCGTTTATGAATGCCGTTAAAGGGACAGTTACTATGAGTCCATGACGATAAACTGAAGCGAGATTATTTAACTAATCAACGAGCAGAATTCTGACAGGTTTGAATTTGTTTGTATGAGTATGTTGTCTTTATATGTGATTCAGGTTAGTAATTTTCAATGTCGGAGATAGTACAAGATTTAAACCAAAATTGAAGATTCCCTGTCAAGTCTGAGTTCGAACGTCAAGTCTGAGTTCGAACGTCGGGCACATAGCTACGGATTATCCTGATGCAAAATCTAAATTATACAGTTTAGAGAATGATATCGACAGACTGCTAACTGATGATCAGAAAGAAAATAGAATCAGGAGCAATGGACTAAATAATTCAACCCCTTTTGACTTGGCCTCAACCATCTAACAAATCAAAGATCTTGTCATCGAAAGTATTAGATAATCTTATATCTTTTTCAACCTAGTACAGAAAATGATACTAAATGATGTGTCATGACCTTCAAAATGGACCGTATTCTCACTAATATTATCGACCGGCGCCTTAGTTATTGGTTTGATTGTTCTAGTAACCAAGTAACTACCGACTAGTGTGGAAAGATGCTTAATTATCCTCCAATTAAATGTCCTAAATCTTGTGCGTTCTTAACGTCTTTACCATTAGGTTCTTTTTTCATCACATGATAAGTTTAAAGTATGAATGAATCCTTAAATCATGTAACTTATCGTAGAATAAATATTGCACGGGAAGGACAAATGCAGCGTTTGTGGAAATTACACAGATATCATCGCCAAAGTTACCGCTAATCCGAATATTTTATACTGTAAGAATTGCGGCGATGCAGAAGTTGAGCGACTCCGAAAAAACTTTGATCTTACAAAGTTCGTTTGCATCAGATGTGGGTCCACAAATGTAAAAAAGGAACATCTAAACATTGGGATAAACGAAGATGTAATTAATTCACTCAACGATATAGTTATTGCAGTATATGCAGTTGCTCGTTTGGCCTGTATTGACTGTAAAAATGTATTTCACGTTAATTTCTTGGATAATGGCCCTAGGACTAGATAGATTCAGTCTATCCATAGTAACAATCGGCTATCAATGGTTTTACCTTGTTCGACTTCCTCTTTAAGATCTAATATTTAGGACCTTTTATGCAAAATCCAAATAATCAGAAAAGTCAGCGAAACAGAAAGGATAATGGAAAACGGCCATGGCATGAATAATTTGGTTACAAAGTTAAATCCTATGGACAGTAAAATCATAGTTATAGCTTCTTTTCCCGAAAGAGCTTTTTTACGTATTCTCGATATTATTACTACTATGTATAAAATTAGAATAAACAACCAACTATAAGGAATTGGTATGAATAAGGAAATAGCGATACTTGCTAAGGGAAGAATCACTACTAAAATTAGAGTCTCTTTATACCATGTTCTACTTTCAAACATGTTACTTGGTTTGGAATATAATTATATTAATTTGATGGTTCTTCTAAGTGTTTCCAATTCTCAACTTTTTATAGAGGTTATATACATCTACTAACTGCCAGATCCAATAAGGACCAATAATCAGCCAACTCAAGGGAAATGGAACAAGCGAGGAAACGATATATCCAAAGCCTATTCCAATAATGAGAATGATTATTCCACGTTTTATAAAACCTAGATAAATATGTCCAACCCCTGCTAGTAGGAACCCGAGGGTGATGGTAATTCTAAGATCTTTTGCCAACGTCACTGTTTAACTTTAAACATGTTAATAGCAGTTTGCTGTCCAGTTGCAATGGAGGAGAAATTGTCCACCTGTATATCATGATGTGCAGCATGTATCTTTATTTTCACATCTACAGTTTACTGGTTCTTTTAGGCATACAGGACAAATAATAGTACCGCATCCTACGCATGTATTATCTGCTTTATTGCATGCCCAATGACTACAGGAATTAATTTTCATCTCTATTTATCATATTCATATCTAGAATATAAAATTCAATATATCATTTCTAAAAGATAGTACGTACATCAAAAAAGAGAGCTGAATCATGTAATAGAACCTTAATACATGTATGATTCGAATCTCGACGTCCACATTAGAACGACTGATTGAATGAGGATTTGCCCGTTACTATTTTCCCTTTTTCTGCTGCTTCTTACTGTTCACATTACTCGATAGATCAGTCCCATCTTGTAACGCTTGAGTCTTTTTTTCGTCCAATTGTTTCATGGCGTCAGCAAATATTCGGCCCTGCTGTTGAATTATTTTATTAAAAATTTCCGCTTGCTGTTGTATAACATTGAGAATCATTTTAGGATTGTTTTCACTGAACTCTTTAATTGCATCATTTAGCATTTGAGATTGACTTCTGAACGCTTCATTGAATATTCTATTCTGCTCATCCATCATTTTTTTCCAGGCGTCGAAGGACAATGAATTACTTTGATACCAAGTATTAGATAAAGTTTAACAAAAAAAGTGTATGCGTCATTGCTCTTTTATATTATCAACTCAATACAATTTAAAGAAAACACAAAATTTAGAAATTCTAGCTAACTGCGTTTTCGGGTCATTTTACCCGAACTCTGCGGTTTTTCCTTACCTTTTCCTCGGACACATTCCAAACACCATTCCTCACTTCCCCGTGTCCCAGGTATGTCGTAAATATGAACATTCACAGTTACACGCAGACTGTCCTTGCCACAGTGCTCACATTTTCCATCGTAATTAACTGACACTAATCAGTTCAAGTGCCTTATCATATAAATCGGTTCTAGGAAAAATATAGCTGCATAGTATAAAAATCAGAAAATAACATATCTACAAGTCACCAAAAAGTGGTGCCTAAGTGTTCTTGTCGCTTTTGTCTTTGTCTTTTTTATTTGAATTTTCCGCCTCCAGATTAATTTCTACAAACTCAGGTTTTTTCACTGGAGAATTATTTGCATTGTCGCACTCAACTTTAAAGTCTTTTATGCTCATAATACAGACAGTATACTTATCATCCTCGTCAATAGTTGAACCTGGAAACGATATCGTGTAATTTACCTTATCTGCGCCTTTTATTTGTGGATCTTGAGCATTGAATAGCTTGGACTTTGTTTGATCCTTTATATTTACTAAAATAAGAATATCCTTTGTTGAACTCGTTATACCTGACAAAGTAACGATTACTTTAAAAACATCTTTCGTATTTTCTATTTGTGCATTCGCTATACGAATTAAATCGGAATTCGAAAACATAATCGCAATCACTAGAATTATAGCTACTGTTAATTTTATTGCGTAAGTTCGTTCCAATGATTACTATATGCCATTGGTACTCTTAAAATTTCTGAAAAAAAATTCTGAATTAAGTATTAGATTTAGGTTGTCAGATCAGATCTAGTCAGATCTTTTGACCACAAAATTTTGTTCCTAGGTAAGATCTTACTTCACTAACCTTCTTGCAGAAAGTTATATAGATGATACGGAGGCTCAGCATTAAGAATCTAAATAGGGCTCGTATTGGATGCTCATATTAGCAAAGAAATAGACTTAACTTTTTAAATATCGATTTTATTACATAATCATTGGTTAAGACTAAAGGGGTATTATTAAAAATGGAATTAAAGATTGATATTCCACAAGACATAATGCTAGATAAGAAAAGACTAAAATCAGTTCAGCGGGGTATTCTAAAAACTATATCCAAAGGGCCTTATGAAGAAGGTCTGTCATTTAAAATTGTAAAGGCAACCTTTGAGGATTACTATAGCACCATCGATCTGCCTGAGATGAAAAATCAGCCTAGTCCAGGAGAATCTAGCTTTTAGTAACATTAGGCTTTAATCGGTCAATCAAATAGCGATTTTATTTGACTAAACCAAAATAATAATAATAATTCCTACTTTTATATTATTGTGAAGCACTCTTTAAAAAGAAACTAGAAATTTCTAACTCTAACCTGAAAAATTAAACCTTTCCGATTTAGAGAAGTCAAATCATATTCACGGAATGGGTCACACCATACATAAATATCACGATTCACAAGTATACTTGAATGCACTCAGAAAAGATATCGGTATCTGATTTAATGAATACAAAAGTTCAAACCGACTTTGAAGATCAGAATATCATGAGCGCATGCAATATAATGTCCGCAAACAATATTGGTTCTGTTATAATTGTTACTTATGACAAGAACCCTTTGGGTATAATAACTGAACGCGATGTCGTGCGAATATTGGGTAAACTGGATCCAAACCTGCTCCAGACGCCACTTCGATCCTTGACGAGTAAGCCTCTGATTACGATAGAACAGTCTGCATCCATAAACGATGCAACTAAAATTATGAATAACAAGAAAATTCGTAGACTTGTTGTAGTAGACCAAAATAATAAAATGATTGGAATATTGACCCAGCGAGATATATTCAAGGCGATCGATAAAGATCCTGATTTATTCTCAGAATTCTATGGCAACGCTTTTTCCTCAAAGTTCAAGTCAATTTATGAAAGATACAACAAGTATTCTTTAGAGGACTAATTTTATTGCTCATACCGACGTCTGTCAATTTCAGCATTCAAGTAGTGTAAACAAGTATGGTGTTTCTTTCTTTTCGTCAAGTGTCCAAGAACTTGGAAGGCTTATACACTTTAATATTTTCAGTCCAGAGTCATCTATGAATTTTCCCCACCCCCACTTAGTTTTGTCTCGTGAATGTCCTCTGTAAGAATGACTACCCATTAGGGTAACACCTACGTTGTGCAATTTCGCTCTATGTTTTTTCAAGTGATTTAGCAGGCCGTAAGAAAATATTTCACCAGAGTCAGGCAATGCAGAAATGAATATAATGGTATTTTCTAGTTTAAATTGCGAGTAGTCTATTGAATTCGAATCGCTATTAATGACTTTATATTTTACGTTACAGGAATTAGATATTTTATTTTGGAGCTTGCATAAATCTTTATCAATCTCTATTCCTGTAGAATTAAGACCAAGTATACTACCACAAAATATCAATCTTCCATCGCCCGATCCGATATCTATGATATTTTCAAACCCAAAATCCTTTGCAACTAGAATCATTACGAGTGCGGAGAGTCCCCATGTTGGAAGAAATGGTTGATAAATCGTTTCGTATTTTTTGGAACTCACCCAAAATTGATTTACATTCCCTTCATAAGATATGCAGGGGATATCGGAAAGTGTTAGACCTTGTTGTTTGTAATATATTTTGTTATACTTGAAGAAACTATGCAGTTTTTTCAACAGCCTTTTGTCAAACAAGTTTTGGTAATTTGCAACTGGAATAAATTCCCTAACATGATTATGCGGATGCAATTGACCGAGATATTCGTTCTTGAGTTCAACCAATTGTTGCGCCAAATAGTCCACTTCCAATTTATACTCATAATAGTGGTTTTTTGGGCAAATATATCTTCGAATGTTTATAATTTAATCAAATACAAAGATGAGGTGAATTAACATCAACGAAGCGAACAATGGTAAGAGTATAAAATACGACCATATCTCAAATGTTGATACGGGACAACTAATTTACAAATTGAGATCACTCATACTTGTCTGAGTTTGACTCTGCTTCTTTTAATGACTCAAGTATCCTAGCGTTTACATTATCAATATTCAAATTCTGCTTTAGGTGACCTACAAAGTCGGTTGGAGTTATTATACCGAGGGGTTTAGTTACATCATCTCCTTCTACAACGAGCAGATGCCTAACTTTATTGTGTAACATTAAATCGGCTGCTACCCCGACATCGGAAATCGCATCTGTAGTCACTAGCACATCTGACAAAATATCTTTAACATTTGTTTTTCTACTGCTTGAATCATTAGCACACACCTTTCTTACTAGATCTCGCTCTGTTATGATTCCAATAGGTTTGTTGGTGCTATTCACAACCACTAATGAGCTAACGTTCTTACCGCGCATTTTCTTTGCAGCGTCTTGAACCGAACTTGATCCTTCAATAGTCTGAAGTTTGTTGGTCATTAATTCTCCAATCGTTGTCATTAATCTATCTCCGATGTATGTATGTCAAACGACTATTAAAATTGTTTAAGCATTTTTAGTCACTTTCTCTATCAAAAATTGGAAAAGCTGAATAATAGAACCCTAATACATCCAAGGTTCGAATCCCGACTCATTCGAACCTCAGTAATGAATCTTGATTTTTATTTTATCCGGGTCTAAAATAAAAAATGATTTGTTGTTAATTTTGTTATCATCATCGCTCATAACTTTTACTTTCAATCTGCGTAACTCATGTAGTAAATCATCAAAATTTTCTTTAGATTTTAGATCTAATGAAAAATAATCAAGTCCAGGACTGTTGAAATCGGCACTAGCTATATCGTTACCCAACCAAGTATTTGTTGCAACATGATGATGGTAAGAGTCAGCAGCAAAGAAATTTGCACCAGGATACGAACATGTAGGATTCAGACCAAGAACTCCTGAATAAAATTTCTTTGAATTAATCAAATTGGACACATGTAAATGCACATGCCCTATAACTGTCTTGGATGGTATACGCCAGTCTTTCCGATCTTTAGCTTCACTTAACAACTGTTCAAGATCTAGGCGATCTGTCTTCATCTCCACCTGAAATTTACCCTTTCGTTTCCACTCCGACTGATCTTTGTCCCTGTAGATCTCGATACCATTATACTCTGGATCTCTAAGATAGAGAGATTCTGAAACCCCATGGTCCGCGGCACCTTCGAAAGATATTTGACTAGAGTTTTCAGTCAAGTGCTTGAATATATTAGCTAGGTGTTTTCTTGAGGGTAACAAAACAGCAAAATGGTATAATCCTGCCTGTCGCATTATTAATTGTGCTCCGTTATTCACTCTACGTGTTGTATTTGCTCTGCTTAGTTCCAAGATATGATCATTATTGTTACTACCAACTGGTGCAAGCAGTGCGTTATCATTTGAAGCCTTCCCTATTAATTGAAATCCAAGTATTTCATTATAAAAGTGCAGAGATCTTTTTACATTATGAACTTTCAGTCTTACATGCCCCACAGAGGAATTAGGACTAAGATTAAATGATCCGGTCAATTATGTCTCACACATTATTTGATATTTTCAACTTTAACATCTTATATCAGCCCAAGTTGTTTCATCATTCCAACCAAATCATAAAACAAATTCTCTTCAGTTATTCGTCCATCCTTCCAATGCGCAACTGTGCAAAAATCTATTTTGAATGATTTACCTGTTGGTTGAATCATCTTACCATCAAGACCCATCATTGGTCCTTTGTGAGTTCCTGTGAATTCTGCAACAGAACATGTCCAGTCTCCTTGACCAAAAAATATCTTGTATGGATTGTTTCCAACGTGATTATCAGGGAACACTTTAAAAAAATATTCTCCTTCCTTTCTATGTGCTTTAATACCTTCAGTAGGCAGCTGGCTGGGCCATCTGACAATTACGTTTTCCGTATGACGTTTGCTGAAAGTCTCCCAATCCTGAGAATTCCACGCATCGTCTAGAGTCTTCATTAAATTCATATTATCTTCAATACTCATGAACAACATATCTAATCAAAAATAGAAAAGTCTTTCCCTCATTATACAAACAAATCAATAATGTAAATTTCGAGGCAACCTTTGAGGATTATTACAGCACCTATCTGCATGAAATGAAATATCTGCCTATTCCTGGATAATCTGTATTTTAGAAACCTTTGGTCGTTCGTAGACGGATTATACCGGATAAACTAACAAGCTCCTATTTTCTAATATCGGCATTTCTGAAATTCCCGATTCAAGTCTTTCGATCACTTGTCAAATTTTAGTATTATTAGGTTTTTTGGAAGCCTAGTCCTCTAAAGGTATTGATACTGCACTGGCCTCGTTACCCTTGTCTAGAATTGTGATAGAGCCTTTCGAGACGAGATCGTCCAAAACTGAATAATACGTTCCTGATAGTTGGAATTGATGTTCGATTGTCCCATGCGGAGCAATAAGCGAGTTCTTTAGTTGATAACCAGACCTAGAATCGGATCCTACTGTTATCCTGTGTTCTGAATTGTCGTCATTGAGCCATACAATCTTGTCACCCGCAGTGAGTGTTACCTTATCTGGAACAAAGTTAGTTTTATTATTTAGGCTCTTGATTTGGACATAAAATGCCTTATCATTGAAATTATCTAGTGAAGTTAGATTGTTGGTACTGGTTGCGTTATTAGAATCATTGTTGACATCAGTTAGGTTAGAATCAATAACGTTGGTGGAATCAGTTAAGTTGGTGGCGATTATACCGGAATCGCTCATGTTATTGAAATCAGTCATGTTATTGAAATCAGTCATATTATTGAAATCGTTTACGACGTTAAAATCAGTTATATTGGAATCAGTTACGTTGGTGGAATCAATAAGACTGGGATCAGTTAGGTTGGCATCAGCGTCAGTTTTGTTGGTGGAGATAGTCATATTATTGAAATCGTTTACGACGTTAAAATCAGTTATATTGGAATCAGTTACGTTGGTGGAATCAATAAGACTGGGATCAGTTAGGTTGGCATCAGTTCCGTTATTGGAATTAGTCAGGTTGGAATTAGTCAGGTTGGAATAGGTAGCGTTATTTGCAAGGGAAACTCCGGTAAACTCGTTATTCTTATCCGGTTCTTCGGAGGTAGTATCAGATACGTCATCTCCGTCATCTCCGTCATCTCCGTCATCTCCGTCATCTCCGTCATCTCCGTCATCTCCGTCATCTCCGTCATCTCCGTCATCTCCGTCATCTCCGTCATCTCCGTC
>DATFEX010000007.1:0-18300 GCA_035250685.1 Nitrososphaeraceae archaeon
AATTTAAAGTAATTGATGATAAAGGAGCTGAGAGCGATAAAGCTGAGGTAGATATAGAAGTTAAAGCAATTAATCAAGCTCCTGAGGCTGATGATCAGGATGTGTCGGTAGATGCGAATGATAATGTAAAGATTACCTTAAGAGGTAATGATGATGACAAAGATGATGAAATAGAGTTTGAAATAGTAGATGATCCATCTCATGGGGATCTTAATAATTTTGACAAATCCGAGGGTACTGTTACCTATACACCTGAAAAGGATTATTCTGGAAATGATAAATTTGAATTTAAAGTAATTGATGATAAAGGAGCTGAGAGCGATAAAGCTGATGTAGAGATAAATGTAATCCCACTGGAAGAGACGAGTCAGGAACTAGGCGGAGAGACGAGTCAGGAATCACAAAATCAAACAGTGAGTACTGCTTCTGAGAGTAACGAAATCACTTCAACAAATCAACCCCCAATTGCACATGATCAAGAAGTATCCACTGATTCAAATACGGATATTGATATTACTCTCACCGGAGAAGATACCGATAATGATCCAATACAATTTGAAATAGTGTCAAATCCTGCCGATGCAACATTGAATAATTTTGATAATGCAAAAGGTACTGTGACATATTCTCCAGAAACGAACTATACTGGCAATGACAGTTTTTCATTCAAGGTTAGTGATGATAATGGGGCGGAGAGCAATAGTGCTACTGTGAGTGTGGAAATTACTGAAAATAACGAAACAAATCAGGCACCGCAAGCATTTGACCAAGTTACCAATGAAGCAAACCTATCAGACTACAGATACGCAGTATGGAGTGCAGGCGAAGAAGAAGATAGACATATATTCTTTTCTCGTAGTTCAGATGGTGGAAAAAGCTTTTCATCACCACTTAGCCTCAGTGGAAAAAGTCGTACACCTGTATTCAATCCTGAAGTGTCATCCTCAGGTAACAATGTCTATGTAGTATGGCAGGGTCAATCTGAAAACGGCAATCAGGACATTTTCTTGAGAAAAAGTGCAGATTATGGTTCCAGTTTCAGTGGTGTTGAGAATGTGAGTAACGATCCAGGCGGATCAGGCAACCCCCAGATAACGATAAATGGAAATACCACGCATGTAGCATGGGAAGGTACAACTCCAGGTAATAACTACATATTCTATTCAAAAAGTGATGACGGTTCTAAATTTGATTCACCAGAAAAAATAGGAGACAACAAAGGAATACCATATAGTCCTGAACTCATAGTGAAGGATAATCCGGTTACCGATAGCTTTACTTTCAAAGCAGTCGATGATAATGGAGTTGAGAGTAATGTGGCCACTGTAAAAGTAAACTCCGATGTGGTCAATCAAAACACATTGAAAGACGAGACTAAGAGCATCTCAGTGGATTCAAGTCAGGAGATCGACATAACTTTGCAAGCAATGGATCTGAACAAAGATCCAGTACAATTTGAAATAGTAACGCCTCCAACTGAAGGACATTTGGACAAATTTGATCCTAATTCAGGTAAAATAACTTATATTCCAGATGAGGATAATAAAATAGATATTCAATGGCATAATTATCAAAACGGACAGGATAGAATTGTGAGTCAGGTCGTAGATAATGGACAGGAGGGAAACGAAGATGGTAATGATGGACAAACTCTCAGTGATGATCCTTTCCAAGCGAAACAATAGTTCTTGATGATTCTCTTATGAATATCATTAACTGAACTTAATATATCGCCATGTACTGTAATAATAGCGACTAAATATTATTATAAAGTACAGATTCTTATCCAAGTGAGCCTTGTCAGAAACAAAATTTGGCATTGTAATCCCACAAGGATGGAGAAATGATTTAACAGGAAATTCATCTGTCGCACAATTCAAGTATTCTCGAGAAATCGCTATTGAAGCTGAGAAAAATGGCTTTGACTCTGCTTATGCATATGACCATTTTATTCCACACTACCGATATCCAAAAACTGGAAACTTTTTTGAATGCTTTACACTGTTATCGGCGTTATCCACTGGGATAAAAAGAATGAAAATTGGTCAAATAGTTACGTGTAACTCTTACAGGAATCCGGCGCTCCTTGCAAAAATGGTTGCGACGTTAGACGTCATTACCAATGGACGTGCAGAATTGGGAATAGGAGCAGGGTGGTTTAAAGAAGAATACATTGCCTACGGATATCAATATTCGTCAGATGTAGAACGTATAATGCAATTGAAAGAATCAATTCAAATAATAAAAAAATTGTGGACCCAAAAAATTGCAAACTTCAAGGGAAAATATTATTCTGTTAACAATGCAACAAGTTTTCCAAAGCCTGTTCAGAAACCGCATCCTACTATTATGGTTGGAGGTTCTGGTGAAAAATATCTACTAAAGGTCGCAGCAAAGTATGCAGACAGATATAACCTTTATTTTGGGTCACCAGAAGAGATGGAGAGAAAAATAAGAATTCTAAACAACTATAATTCCCAAAATAGAAAAATAGAGTATTCGATAGTACTTCCGTGTTTAATCTTAAAAGAACAAGAACAGCTGAAAAAAATCATGAAGAAGATAGGAAAGCAAAAGATGACCGAAGCAGAATTCAAAAAATCAATTGCTGGTGGATTGACTGTAGGAGTCATTGACGATGTCATGGATGTAATCGCTCAATATGTAAACATCGGTGTTAATCATTTCATATTTCATTTTTTACATTTAGACAGTAGTGTTCTTAAGGAATTTTCTAAATTGATCAAGAAATCTAAATGATTTTTTAACATTGTTGTATGTGGTTTTCTAAACAGAATATTTAATTTCATGTTCATTTGATTCTTATGCTGATTTGACACTAATTGCATCAAGGGTTGATTCTGATATTGAAGCACTCACGTCACAGCTGCAACAACTAATTCGGGTGCCAAGCGTTTCTGCAAAGAAACAATTGACAATGACCAAATGCGCAGAGTTAGTTTCTGATATCATGTCTAATTCTGGAATTTCTGCAGAATTATTGAAATTAGATGATAATTCTGAACAAGTTTCTCCAATAGTATATGGGGAAGTAAAATCTAAAAGTAATCCAAACGGAAAGACAATTCTTTTTTATAATCATTACGATGTTCAACCTGCTGAACCTATCGAGCTTTGGCATGATGATCCTTTTAGTGGTAAAATTGATGGGAATTTTATCTATGGAAGAGGCTCTTCTGATGATAAAGGTGAATTAATAACACGTATCAAAGCAGTTGAATATTTCCTCAACGAAACAGGAGATGTTCCTTGTAATGTAAAGTTCCTAGTCGAAGGAGAAGAGGAGATAGGTAGCTCCCATCTTGAACAGTATCTAACTAAGTATCGAGAAAAATTTTCCTGCGATGCTACTATTTGGGAATTTGGCTATATAGACGAACATGAAAGACCAATTATCAGTCTGGGAATGAAAGGATTACTTTGTGTGGAATTACATGCAAAGTGTGCAAACGTGGATCTTCATTCCAGTTTGGCAGCGTTGGTTGAAAATCCTGCCTGGCGTCTTGTTCATGCTCTTAAAACCCTTCGTGATGAAGATGGTAAAATTAATATCAAGAATTGGAATAACGATATTCGAGATTTTTCACCTGAAGAACTTGAATGTATCATACGTGAGGAATTTGACGTATCAAGTTTTAAAAAGAATTATGGGTTAACCCACATATTCAATGAGGATGATCTAGAAGAAACAAAAAAGGCAAACGTCGGAGGTGTAACGTCTAATATTAGTGGGTTGTTCTCAGGATATATTGGCGAGGGTTCGAAGACCGTATTGCCCAGCACTGCAATGGCAAAACTTGATTTCAGACTTGTACCTGATATGATGCCTCAGAAACAATTCCAACTTTTAAGACAACACCTGGATAACAATGGGTTCAAAGATATACAGTTGAAATTTTTAAGTGGCGAGCCTGCTTGTAGAATACCGATAAATGATAGCTTTGTAAAATTGGTAGAAGCTTCCGCCATCGAGGAATATGGACAAATTGTGAAGAGTGTTTCTTCTGCTGGAACAGGACCCATGTGGTATTTTAATAATATTCTGGGATGTCCGTGTGTAAGCATTGGTTGTACTTACAAATACAGCAAAATTCATTCTCCAAATGAATTTGTTCGTATAGACTTGCTCAAAAAGACAACAAGATGCATAGGTAATATTATTGAGAAATTTGGCGCTAGCATAGCCAAATAAATGACGATCCAAAACTTCTATTCAAATAAATATTAGTGAAATTGATTAATCAAATATAATGACAATGAACTGCCCGCAATGCGGTACAATGATGATATGGCTAAATGGTTCCATAGTTCATAATCATGACATCGACTACTATGAATGTAGAATTTGCAAAATCAAACTTAATACCCTACCGGACGGCACATACGAGATAACTCAACACAATACGAACAAGGACTAGAATAAATAAATAAATCTGTAACTCTGACAAAGTCATGAATTTAGATAGACGAAAGGCATTAAAGGAAAAAATAAAAAAAAGAGATGACATTATTGTTCTTCCTGGCGTATTTGATGCGTTAAGTGCAAAAATCGCACAACATGTTGGATTTGAGGCAATGTTTCAGACTGGATACGGATCCGCTGCTTCCTTATTGGGATTGCCAGATTTTGGTTTTTTGAATGCTGGTGAGAATATTGATAATGCAAGAAGGATCATCAGGGCAGTTGACGTTCCTGTAATAGTCGATGTAGACACTGGTTATGGTAACCCACTTACTGTTTGGAAACTAGTAGGGGATTTGATTGCAAATGGTGGAGCTGGAATTTTCCTTGAGGATCAAGTCTGGCCAAAAAGATGTGGCCATATGCGAGGAAAGGAAGTAATTTCTTCTGACGACTATATACAAAAGCTGCGAGCAGCAGTTGCATCATCCGTTAGTAATGAGTTCACTATAGTAGCAAGAACAGATGCCCGAGCGCCGTTAGGCCTAGATGAAGCAATAGACAGAGGCAAAATGTATTACAAAGAAGGTGCAGATGTTGTCTTTGTTGAGGCTCCACAGTCAGAGGAAGAACTTCGAGAAATTCCAAAGAAAATTGATGCACCATTGTTGGCAAATATGATAGAAAATGGCGTTACACCAACCTTTTCTGCTAGCGAGCTTAAATCAATGGGTTATAGTATGGTCGTATTCCCGCTTTCTGGGTTGTATGGATCTGCATTTGCCATAAAGAAAATATTGTCTGACCTCAAGAAAAACGGATCTACAAAAAATTCTAGGGATACAATGCTTGATTTTAATGAATTTAATGAGCTTGTTGAATTATCAAAATTCATGAAGATGGAAGAGAAATATCAGAGCTAAACTCCAAAACGCGGAGTTTGTCAGATCATGATCAAATAACAACTCTCTTTTTGTTACCACAATAATTCGTTGATTTAATACTATTCAATCAGCTTCAACTTGTAAAGCGAGAAATCTGTAACATTGTAAGGTAACTCCTGCAGATAATTCTCGGGTATCTCTGTGAACTGTCTCGAATTTAGTTCTAACAAGTACAATTCACCATATTTGTTTGCCGCCAAAAGGTTGGTATTGTTATCAGCTAATAGAAATGTTCTTTCTTTTAGCCCTAGCTCCATCCATCCTCTCAAATGTTTACTACCTATTATTATCGAACCTTCTGCAGTATTAGTATCGTTATTTATCCAATCAATTACAGACAGTAATGATCTTGATTCAGGTAAAGATATTGAATTATATTGCATCGTTAATGGACCATAGGGACCTATAAATTGATGAAAGACCCCGTATATGTTGATATAGGAATTATTGGGACTTGCCGCAAAAGCAGACCCCAGGAATATGAAAGGAATGAGAATAACCAGATAATTATTTAGTTTCCTGCTAAAAAGTGAAATCTGTCTATTTTCAATCAATGTAATAAATCCATACCCTGAAAACAATGAAAGAAAAACGCTGAATATTATTATCCATCTATCCGGGAGGAAGGCGGATGTGTTTGGAAAGATTATCCACGTAAAGGAACCAATCGCTGAAATTAAAAGAGGAATTTTGAATATAATCAATTTTGATTTGATAAAACCTACTATTCCTGATGGTAACAAAATTGCATTCATTACTAAAAACAGAACAATTAGATTTAGTGGATTATAGATTTCATTGATTGAGTCATTAGAACCTACCATTTTTAGATTGTATTCGATACTGTCATGATTTGCTTGGAGTGATAGTCCAAATATTACAATTACAATTACTACAACAAACGCTAAAGCTCTATCCCATTTCACAAAAGAAGAACCAATGAGAGATATGGACAAAAGCAGACCGATCATTCTGTCCGCAAGAACTGATATAATACTAAGAGTGGCTGTTATTGCAATCAATTTCTTTGATAGATTTGGAATTTTTGAAATTAATTGCAAGGAAAAAAATGCAAGGGTTAAGGCCAACATATCTTTATGAAGATCCCACGAGGTTCTCAGTACCGCCAGCTGAAATATTACAAATATTGACAAGAAAATACTTTGTAAATTATCAAGGCGCAAGAGATTCCTGCCTATTGAAAAAATAGCAAGTGAGAAGAATCCAAAGACAAGTACTATTGAGGCGGAAATAACTGATCTTGGCTCAACATGTAATACTTCCGATATTGCATATAGTAAGGATACATACAACGGGAATTGATTTGAAATTGTCGGCCAATATTCTTCAAAGTTCTCAATGACAGGCAAATAGTAATTTATTACATCATATCCAATAGGATAAGGAAAGGCTAGTATTTCTGATACAAGTCTTAGAATGACTGCTATCGAAAATACAATCAGATAGGGATATTTTTTACTATTTGTAATGACGTAGTCTAATTGCAGTTTGGAAACCTTATTCATACATTCATTTGCCTGTTTGCTTGTTTCGTATGAGGTGACGTTATTGAAAAATTTTTGGATGTGGGATTAAAGATTGATTTCTTTTGATTACTGTTCGGAATATGGAACCTAATTTCTACGAGATTTTTCTTGTTCGAATATGCTTCGGATTGTTACGTGCTCTCTTGTATATAAAAAATCATGATGGTTGAAATGATTTATTTAATGACTCAGGACTAGCAATTTCCTATTAATTCAGGGTCTCCTAATCGCTTGTTAACTAGGGGACGGATTTTTCTTACTTTAAGCCCAAGTAAAGGTGTAACATTATAGAAGTAGTTGAATCATTGAAATGAGTCTATTATGATATCCCAAGTAATTTATTGTAGGGAAATACCATACTTTTTTGTTGATTGACATTCGTAACATGCTCACTTTGCGGTACGATCCAACCAT
The DNA here is from genome assembly GCA_035250685.1 of Nitrososphaeraceae archaeon. Classification (GTDB taxonomy): domain Archaea; phylum Thermoproteota; class Nitrososphaeria; order Nitrososphaerales; family Nitrososphaeraceae; genus TA-21. Next base: position 7,329 of record DATFEX010000007.1, read on the forward strand.
AGAAATTGGATCATCAGTGCCCAAGATTGATTCTAATCAGGTCAAGGTAATGAGAAATGGAACCTATCCTTCATCAAAAGACATAGAAAAGGAACTCAGAAATATTATAAGCACTGCGATTTCAAAACATAATCCAAAGACAATTTCCCTTGCCCTAAGTACTGGTGTTGATTCAAATCTAATGTTAGCATTATTGAAGGATGAATATCCCAGTCTTGATATCAAATGTATATCGGTTAGTTTTGATGAGGTAAGTGAAGCAACTTATGCCAGGAAAATTGCCGAGTCGAAAGATACTGATTTCTATAACGTTATCGTAGATAATCCTCTAAAAGACCTACCATTTTTAATCAGTATTGTTAAGGAACCAAGATGGAATTTGTATCAATACTACTTTATAGAAAAGTCAAAAAAATACTCTGACATCTTATTTACAGGGGATGGAGGAGACGAACTATTTGGTGGTTATACTTTTAGATATACTAAATTTCTAAAGTTATTTGATACAGGCGATGATTGGAAACAGCGTACTATTAAATATTTAGAATGCCATGAAAGAGATTGGGTTCTGGATCAAGAAAGTATATTTGCAGACAATATTAAATTTGATTGGTCCTCAATCTATTCATTATTAAGATCGTATTTTGATAATGATTTGGACCCGTTAGACCAAGTTTTCTTAGCCGACTACAATGGTAAACTAATTTATGATTTTGTTCCCACCAATGATAAGTTTTTTAGTCACCTTGGAATAGCAGGAATATCACCCATCCTGGATAATAAGATTATTGACATGTCATTAAGAATCCCACCATCAGTAAAATTTAACAAGGAAAGTAATACTGGGAAAGTACCACTAAGAGAAATCCTATCAGGCCTCGATAGTAAGAATGTATCAGATACAAAAATAGGCTTTGGTATGGATTTGAAAAAACTCTGGACAAGTGGTGCAAAGGAAATAGTGATATCAACATTGTCGAATGCCAGTATTTTTCGTGATAAGATAATAAACAGTGATTTCTACAACCGTTCTATTAAGAGGATAGATGAGACAGGTGATCTTAGATATATAAGCAAAATGCTACAATTGTTAAGCCTGGAAATATGGTATAAAATGTTCGTTACGTTTGAATCAAACCCTAAATCTTCCTTGTAAATTCTAAATCTCATGAATTTTTTTACAAGGTTTCTTCCTTTCGAGAGGATCATCTGTTTGGTATGACTTGTAAGGTTTTAGGATAAATCAACTTAGTTTGTAGGCATCCAAAATCTTTTTTTCATGTTTTTCCCAAACTAGATTTGTCTTGGCAAAGTTGAATGCCTTCAATCTTTTTTCAAATAATTCATCAGGATTTGATTTAAAATACTCTAATTTTAAAGCCAAGTCATCATAATCCTCAAATGGTAAACAGTTATCTCCTAAGATGGCAATAACAGATTTCATGTCGGAAGTTAACATGACAAACAATCCTGCATGGGAATACTCGTATGCCTTATTAGGATTCAAAAATCGATGAGACCAGTGTTTTTTCCAGGGTATCAATCCTATTGAATGTTGTATCATCTCTGAAAACATTGCATCTCTTGGAAGGAAACCGGTAGCCTTGAATTTCTTGGTTGTCTCTGGTTCCCATCCTATGATTATCAAATTACCTACATCGTTGAGCATGAATAAATCGGTTAATCCAGAGATATCTCTGTTAGTAACTTTATTATATTTACTATCTCCTCCTGCATAGACGGAAGAAAGTTGCCCATGCTGCTGTGGTTCATTAAATGAAGCTTGTTCCTCTTGTAGAGGAAAGTTAGGTACAACGACTATCTTTTTCGTTCTCTCGTTGCTAAACTTTTGAAGCTCTTGTGCAATCTGTTCTGAAACAGTTATGGTGGGTACTGAACGAACCAATTCCTTCTCCCATTTTGTCCAGTTAGAAATACATTGACGAGAAATGAATGACAACTTCATTTCTTGTTTGAATTTGACATATCTAGACCCTGAGTTCTGAATATTTTGAATTTTGATATTCTCTGCATTGACTCGTGAGAGCATGCCAAAATACTCGTGATTGTCAAACACCGCAGAAAGGCCTAGATCATGTGAAATTTTAGCTGAACCAATATTATGAGCATGGACTATATCAGGTCTTATCTGATTCACTATTTTTTCAATCTGTTTTTTGACACGATGATAATAGTATGGAATTCCCACCATTCCTCCTGCCGTCCACTTCACCCGATGAACTTCAGAAAAAATAGTGGATTTAATCTCATTTGTCAGACGTCCAGCAAAAAATAATTCATGTCCGGCTTTTTTAGCTGTCAAAGCAGATTTTTCAACTCTCCAGTCCGGAAGCGCATCATCTGAAAGGTGAAGAATTTTCATATGATCATCCTAATGTTGTGGCAAACAAGCGCGTACTAAAAAAAGTCTACTTTACTATGCAAATTTACAACTATAATTTGTTAGTGCAATAATTAGAATTTAACGAGGATTTGTCACGCTAAAATATTACATTTTTAAAAGAGATAGGTATTACTGCGACTAAATGGAAAAATTCATCCTGACTACTGGGGAGAGGACAGAAATATGAAAATTCTTATTACTGGCGCAGCTGGCTTTCTGGGCAGCCACCTGTCTGAGAAGTATGTCCTTGACAATCATCTGGTGTATGGAGTTGATAATTTAATGAACGGAAATCTTAACAATATCCGTACCCTTTTGCACAAAAAGAATTTCAAATTTATTCGTGGAGACATAGCGCTAAATGATGTATATTCCAAACTGCCAAATGATTTTGATGCCATTTTTCATCTAGCAGCCCAAATCCATGTTGATAGATCAATTGTCAACCCGGAAGAGACGTTTAAGATTAATCTAGGAGGAACTTTGAAAATGCTAGAATTTGCCAGGATGAATGACATTGACAAGATATTATATTCATCAACAAGCGAGGTATACGGATCAGCAGAGTATGCTCCAATGGACGAGACACATCCGTTATCTGCAAAACATCCGTACGGAGTGAGCAAAATAGCTGCAGACAGACTATGTTATACCTATAATGAAACTTACGATCTAGGAGTAGACATTATTAGATGCTTCAATTTTTTCGGTCCAAGGCAAAAGGATACAGGCTACGGAGGTGTAATCGCAATTTTCATAAATAGAGTATTGCAAAACAAACCTCCTATTATTTACGGTAACGGCAAACAGTCGAGAGATTATATGTTTGTGAAGGATGCCGTTGATGCTTATGATATCGTACTTAGGTCAAAAGGTAATCCGGGGAAGAATGGCATAAACTTTGGTAGCGGTAAAGAAATATCCATAAAAGAAATTGCGGACATGGTAATCAAACATGGTGCAAAGGACAATAAGATGCAACCAATTCACGTTGAACCCAGACCTGTCGAGGTGCAAAGATTAATTGCTGACATTTCAAAAGCAAAAAAACTCTTAAAATTCAAACCAAAGATAGAATTTGAGAAAGGTCTTTCTTTATTGATCGATTGGTACAGAAATTACAAATCAGAGTTATGGTTGTATTAGATAATATTTCCAAATGACATTTGATAAAGTACTTGTCACTGGAAGTAACGGATTTGTGGGAACACATTTATGCAAATATCTTAAACAAAACGGTTTTCAAATTGTTACTACTAATAAAAATCATAAGCCCATTGATGTAACTAATAATGATCAGTTACTAAAGATTGATGATGTGAATGCAATAGTACATCTTGCAGCAAAGACATCTATATCTGATTCTTTCATAAAGCCCTTTGAGACATATTCTACAAATTTTATTGGAACCCTCAACGTCCTTGAACTGGCAAGGACACGGAATATTAAAAAAATCATTAACGTAAGTACTTATGTCTACGGGCAACCTCTGTATCTTCCAGTAGATGAAAAGCACTCTGTAAATCCCCACTCTCCTTACAATAATAGTAAATTAATGGCAGAAAAAATTTGTCAAAATTATTCAGATTATTTTGGAATAAATATTGTGACTTTGCGTCCATTTTATGTTTATGGTCCTAATCATAGAAATCGTTCCCTTATTCCTTCCGTCATTAAACAAATCAAGAAGGACGGCAGAGTTAAACTTTCTGGAAATAGAATCAAGAGAGATTTTCTTTTTGTTACTGATTTTGTATATTTGATTGAAAAGATTTTACAAGATTTTCCTAAAGGTCATAATATCTACAATGTGGGTTATGGAAAGAGCTACAGCTTGAACCAAGTTGCAGAAGAACTCGCCAGATTAATTGGAAAGAAAATAGAAATCGAATTATCCAAAGGCATCAATCCAGATGTATCAAATATGATCGCTGATACTAGAAAAGTTTCGAAAGAATTTAACTGGAGACCCACTATAGATATTAAAAGAGGATTGGAGTTAATTGTTGGAGGATCAAATAATTGAGTTTTATAAATTCAGGTACTATCTCCCTTAAGTATGTCATCGCATGTAATAGATTATTAGACGATTTGATATCTCAATAGACCATGCGCATTTTACATATACTTGATGCAGCAGGAGTTGCATGTATTTATTCTAAATATCAACGAATGCGAGGATATGATGCCATGGTTATCTGGAACAAAGATGTTGCAGATAAGTACGGTATTTATGATTTCTATAAAGATTATTTAATTAACGTAACTTTTGAAGAGTTTACTCAAACATGCCTGAGGGAAGCAGTGAATGTCGATGTAATCCACGTACATGGTTACATAGACATATTGTTTGAGCTTCGCAAGAAATTTCAAAGACAAAAAAAGATCATTTTGCACTATCATGGGACTGACATTCGAGGATTAAAAAAACAAGAACTTCCTCACCGATCACTCCTATCAGATACAGCGATAAAGCTCAAGATGTTATATAGAAAAAAGATTGGTCATGTAAGAGCTCAAAAGTTGGCAGATGCTGTATGTGTATCGACACCAGATTTATTACCACTCGTTAGTAATGGTATCCATATTCCAATTCCAATAGATACAGAGCATTTTAGTCCAAATGGAAATCCAAATGTGGAACTAAAAGAAGCATTTACAATAAATTCTGAGGTAACAAACATTCAACGAGCACTTGATCTTTGCAAGAAGAATAAGATTAATCTCGACATAGAGGTAATTGACCGGACCAAGAATCCCATACTATACTCCAGCATTCCTGATTTTATAAGACAGTATAGGACGTATGTAGATATTAGATATGTGAATGATATTGTGTTAGAGAATTTAAGTAGCACAGCATTACAATCCTTAGCATGCGGACTAAGTGTCGTGGACTATAATCTAGACTTTCGGCGGGGTCTACCAAAGGAACATGATGCTGCAATCGTGGCTTCTCAGTTGTCTAAGATTTACAGTGAATTAGGTATCCTGTAGTACTTCAAAATTGGCTAAAACACAATGGAACTTTAGCTCACTATAGTAAAATTCCAATTAACATACAGTGCTGTATATTGGAATAATTGCGCCAGCGCTGACTCACTATTTGTTACTGCCACTTCTTGGTGATAGTAACCAACACTGTTGCCATGCAAGTAAATTTTTGAATCTCATGAGATGATTGGGTAGAAAGGTCCTAAATTCTACTATCTTTATGTTTGCTAATTGACAAAAGATCTCAAAATCCCTAACAGACCAAAAATGTAAATGTGTAAATGATTGTCTCGGAACATATCCTCTTAGCATCTGAATGCGCCATTTAATGTAACCACTGTTGGGGATAGTTACGATTACTCCTTTTTTTGCATGGTTTATTGCATCAATTAAGATTTTTTGTGGATACGCCGTATGTTCAATTACCTCCAACAATAGTATGTAGTCATAAAAGGTATCATCAGAAAGACCAAGTCCATCTGTAATGTCTCGAACTTGTGTTTGAATACCCAATTGCCTTGCTTTTTCACATGCAGTTGCTGAAATATCCAACCCAGTTACTTTAACATTCTTATTTTTTATCAAGTATTCTGAAACAGTTCCGTCTCCAACTCCAACATCCAGTATTGTTGCACCGGGTTCAATCCATTCCTCCACTAGTCTGGCCCTTGACAAATTACCAGTATTTACCGCTGAGTGATATTTTTCATAATCTTCAAAGACCTCTGGAAATTCCATATTACTTTGAGTTAGTGCAGTCCATGATTCACGCAATATTCCCAACCCAAGTGAAACTCCAAAGCGAGGAGAGTACCGTGATCCCATGCCATTGGTTGTATGAAAGGGGATATTTGATTTAATTGAAAATGGGCGATAAAAACAAAGATGGTCGATATAACATTAAAGACCAAAAAATCAGAGCACCACTAAATATTGCCCTCATAACGCGTAGTCAGGATGTCAACAAGAATAGCATGTTTTGAGTTCAATTCAATACGATTTTTGAGAGCAATTCATTGATAACTTGTGATGTTTTACCGTTGCCGAAAGCTGATTTCGAGTATTTTGAACCTGTCGAAGGTTTTTTGATGGCTTTGATAATTTTTTTGCTATCAACTCCTGTCAGAACATTCCACTGTCCTTTGAGGGTTTCAATCCACTCGGTATTTTTTCTCATGGTTATACAAGGCACTTTTAACAAATACGCCTCTTTTTGAATTCCCCCCGAATCGGTAACTGCCTTTAAGGAATTTTGTAACAAAGCAATGAAGTCTATGTATCCTACAGGCAGTAACGTCTTTACATTTGAACACCTCAAGAGTCTGTCTAATAGTCCAAAAGTTTCAAACATCTTTTTCGTTCTCGGGTGTATGGGAAATACTATAACACTGTCCTTGAGCGCTTCAAATGTTTCTAAGAGTTGAATAAAGAGATTCTTTGAATTAGTATTTTCTGCTCTATGCATTGTAAGTAGCAAGTATGATTTTGATTTAAGATTTAAGATATCAAGTATTTTTGATTTTCTTGAGATCGATTTTGTCTTGTCTATTATTTCTACCGACAAATCACCAGTATTGAATATTTTACCTCGTATTCTTTCTTTTTTCAGATTATTTACGGCATTCGCCGTTGGCGCAAATAGATAGTCGCTCAGATGATCCGTTAGGATTCTGTTATTTTCTTCGGGCATAGACGCGTCGTAACTACGTAATCCTGCCTCAATGTGCCCCAACTTAATATCACACTTATTTGCACAAATTGCTCCAGCTAAAGTCGAATTAGTATCACCATAAACAAGAACAAGATCAATTTGCTTTTCTAAGAGTTTGTTCTCCAAGCGTTTAACTATTTCTCCGATGTGGAAACAAGAACTCCCCGATCCGACTTCAAGATGAACATCTGGTCTGGGAAGCGTAAATTCTGAAAAGAAAATATCGGACATTTCATAGTCATAATGTTGACCTGTGTGAACTATTAGATGTTCGATTCCTGAACCCTTTAATGATCGATGAATGGGCCCTAACTTTACAAAATTGGGTCTAGCTCCTACTATTGATGCTACCTTCATTTATTCAAGATAACAAATTCAAAATATAAATATCCACTTATTTTTTTTGATCTCACAAACTCTTTTCAATGCTGAATATATCCTTTTTAGAAAACGACCCAAAACTGAAATTCCCTAATTACAAATAAGGTTCCTAGACATTAGTATTCCTTAATCTCAATATCTGCATGATTCTCGTCTTCTGTCTTGTCCTTATAGCTTTCCTGATTTCTGGATCATACATACTATCGTATCCTACTTGTTTTGGACTATAAGACAAGTAGTGATACAACATTTGGACTGCTCCCATTCTGCCCATTGGTCGACCAGTAAGAAAGCACTGCACAAACCTGCCTAATACAAAAAGAGGATGATATCCCAGAGTTCTCATACTTGCACCAAATTCGTAAAAATGGTGATTGGCACCCAATGGTCTTGTATGTGAAAATCGTGCATTATTATTTACAAAATTTTTGAGCCCATGATATAATGACATCTGGAGGATAACTGATTCATATCCCATTTTTTCAGGATAAAGGTGGAGAAATTCTTCGAAGAATGAATTCCTGACGAATCTCCCCGCGCCATGGGGGGTAGAGTATCTATTATTGTCATAGTTGCCAGATGATATTGCTATCTTGTCATCAGAGTCCATCATGTTCATTATTTTTTCGGAATATGATTCCTCATAATGAGTATCGTCGGCACTTATCATGTGATAATCGGTGTTTTCCAGGTTTAGTTTTCTTGCTAGACTAATTGCACTATTCCAATTTTTAACTACCCTTCCAATATCATATCCTAAATCAGGATTAGTTATTACAAAGAGTCTATCGTTCTTAGACTTTAACCCTTCAAGAATGCGGGGAGTACCGTCAGTTGAGCCATCATCAACAACTATCACGTATTTTGGTACAACTGTCTGTTTTATCAGTGAAACAATGGCGCTTTCAATTTCATTTTCAGAATTCCTGCAGGTCATAATTACAAAATAGCTGCCCACGGTTTTAATGAAAAGAATGCATCATAAACATCTTTTGTTACTTGCAAGTCAATGAAGTCTTCTAAATAAATACATGAGCGATGAAAAAATCTACTCTGATTAGTAGTTACTTCAGTCTATTTGTCTTTATTGTTATTCGTCGCCGTTCCTTCATTATCGGATGATTTCTTGGTACCGTACAACCGCGTTTCTCCTTTAGTAATTCTGAGTAGGGCCTCTCTCATTAGTTGCCTGTCTTCTTCATCTACTTTACCTTCAATAAGATCAATTACGTACATCCACATTATGGCTCCAACTTTATTTTCTCTAAACAAGGCATCTTGTTCGACTTTCCATTGACTTTTCCTGTGCCAATATCCTAATACTATACTCACCGGAACATATGCCAAGATAAACAATACCGCAAAAATCCAAATACTATTAAAAATGCCAGCCCAATACGGTAACCTGTCTATTAACAGTTGATACTGAATTGTTATGAAATTGGCAAAAGTCATTGCAAAAACTAGGTATATACTATGCCCATTACGAAAATCAAGCCAGCGTCTTCTGACCCAGTCTGAAGTAAATGAGGAATGCATACGGAACTAAGCGGTTCTCTTTTACAAATACATTGTGTTCAAATTTTGCCCCCTCAACTAATCGGTAAACTGAAACTGGTGATTTAAATTAAAATAAACAAACTGGCAGAGCATCAAAACTATCAAAAAGACGAAATTGCCATAATATGACCCTTAAATTAACTTTGACTTAGATAATATTAGAGGGCCTTCAATAATCGATTCATTTGTTCAAAATCAATTCCAAATCCAAATCGTTTCTCATCCCTTTTCATATTTCTATACATACTCATAAGAAGTTTGAAATGTTTTATGGAATTGAGCTTGCCATCCATCTTCATCCTGACAATCCGATAAACATCGTCGTAATATCCGAATTTTTTTAGAATTTTTTTTTCATAGAGTTTATTATCAAACTTTGGATCCTTATTCAAAACTTCGATGAATATATCACAGCAAATAAGAGATGGTATGATTCCTTCACCGAGCATAGGAAAGACACAGCCGATTGACTCACCGACTCCTATTTTGTTATCGTGAGTGAAAGGTAGCATTCGCTTGGGTGGAGACAATCTTATGGGTCTGCCAATTTTTTTCAGTACTTTCGCACGAGGATTTTTCTCGAAGAATTCTGATATCCCAAAATACCTTCTATCGATATCACCGGCTCCTATGTAGGCTCGTCCATTGCCCAATGGAAAAAACCAAAAATAGCCACGCGCTCCTTTGTACCCTATAACGTAAAACTCCTCTATCTCATCAACGTTGTCAACGAGATATTCGTAAGATGGTATTATGAAGTCTTCCTGAGACTTTGGAAGGAGTGATCTGTGAAGCCCTGTACAATCCACAACATAGTCATACTTTGAAAGAAAATCTGATTCGGGGGTACAATGAACGCCATGTTGTATGCTCAACTCTTTACATAGATCTTGCTCCCAATGATACTTGTCATACGTGACCAAACCCTTGAGTTCAAGATATTCTATATTGTTCTCAGGAAGGTCCATTCTCAATTTTTTTCCTCGGTGAAGAATGTAGTTTTCAAAATCTAAGCCGGCATTTTTGGAAAATATTTCCAACATATTCTTTGAGGCACCCCATGCACATACTGGCCAATGTGAATCCTTTTTTGATGCTTCAAAAACCTCTATTTGATGCCCTTGTCCTTGAAGTCGATTTCCAAGGTACGAGCCCGCAACTCCTGCACCAACAATTGCCAGTTTCACAATTATCTTTGAGATAAAAATTGTTTATATTTCTTGTTGAACTATTTTTTCAATTAGCGAGTCAAACCCAATATCAGCATTCAATTGGGAAGCAAATATTTGAAAAATCAGAAGAAAGAGTCATGCATTGATGCCATGAATCTCCTTAAATTGAGAATTGTTGTAGATCATTCAGAACTCGCATAAAATTAAAGAAATTAGTCCTATTTTGATTATATATACGGCATGAAATGGGGATTTTGTTGTCATTAGATTGGTTCTCCAAACAGGACAACAAATCCAGATGTCTAATAACTCTCATTATTACAACATGAGTTCCAAATCGAGCTCGATATTGAGTTTACTAAAAAGTATAGTAAAAGTATACTATTATGAAAGAATTTAATATTTATTGCATCTAGTAGAAGAACTACTTATACTGCAACTTAGTTACAATAGAAAGATGAGTTCGACTTATATAGTTAGTAATGTAGCCCTATTATGGATGCAACAAACAATGTCTTACATCTTAGCAACAATATTAGTAGCACTAGCGACTATCAGTGGGGTAAATATGCAAAGTTCAATGCAATCAGCACTAGCACAAGGCTTACCATTATCAAGTCCAGCATGCGGTCAAGTAGTTCATGGTAACGTGACATTAACTGCAAATCTCGTCTGCACAGGAGATGGATTGATTGTTGGAGGAGATAACACAACGATTAACTTGAATGGATACTCTATCACTGGACCAGG
>DATFEX010000008.1:0-4455 GCA_035250685.1 Nitrososphaeraceae archaeon
TACAGAATATTTCTTTGCAATCTCATCAAAATTTAAACCTATTAACACGTTTTTGCTGACAGTTTGTATTTCCGATAATGGTATGTCATATCTTTCCTTTCCATCTCCGAATACAACAATCTTGTCTTCTGTTTCACGAACAACATACCCAACGTGAGGTGCATCAAGCGCAATTACAGCCCTATTGAAATATTTTCCCGATGTCATATAATCATTTTGAATATCTACTACGCTGTATATTAATAAATAGTTCAAGACAATCTTGGCTAGATTGTCGAATTTTGTCAGTAATATGCAATCTGATAGAATTTTTCTATTTTTATTTCATTTGACGCAAAAAATCTCAGAGAGTCTTGCCTTTTTACGGAATTCTCCTTCTATTAAAGCTGAGATAAATGCTATTATATCCAAACTCATTTAATAAACGTACCAAGAAAACAATGAGCGTTCATAAAGCAGCTCTTAAGAGGAAAAAGCAATACAGTTTGATATACGATGATTTGGCTTTAAGGAAATTAATGCAATATTATGGATTTGAAAAGCGACAAGATTTGCTGAATTTCCTAGAAGCTCAGTGTATACGATAACGTGTGGCCGAATTCAATAATTTTTGTTAAAGATTATTTATTCATCATGTTTATTTGAAAAATTTAAGTGCGATTAGTGTTTGTTTATACAGTTTTTAATATTAGTTGCCTTATACCTCCGATAGATAAAAGATACAAATGTCTATTCTAAAACAAGACCTGAAAGAAGAGGATGTGTATTTCAATTTTATTAACTCGCTAAAATCTCAAGTTACGAAGAAAGAATATGAACGTGAGATTAATGCTTATAATGTTCAAATATTATGGACATGAGCATAGGTTGAATCAAAACAGGTTTAAAGGCCCCTATTCCAGCAACATTATGCAGTCGTGGATAAGACATCATTTCATCAAATAATTTCTTTTCACTTTTATCCAATTGCTCTGAATGCTTTCCATCTTCTTTCTCTTTCTGAAGCAAGTCTATATGCCGGAACTGTTCTGCCCATTATTTTATTTGATGAAATATAAAATTTAACATATCGAGTATCATTAAGGGAGGGGGTGCTAAGCTCAGGCCAATACGTTAATTCAGAATTGTCCTAAGAACTGGAAAGTGTCAAAATAGTAAACAGTGAGACGGGTATGGGGAAAGTCTAGAAACCCTATACCTCGCCCTATCAAGATGATTGAAGTCCTAAATAAGGATAGACAAAATTATTTATAAATATTATAACTGATGGGCCAGGTAATGATTGTTCATAGGTTGGCCCACCAGGATTTGGAAGCAATGGTTGCGTTATATCATTATCCACAATAAATTATAAAAAAGTTAAAACTGACGGGAGGCAAGGAGAAAGCATTGAGCGCAAGTAGCATGCCCCCGTCAGTGGCTGAGACTCTTGCGAGTTGGTAATAGTATCGCTGAAATGTCATAAAAAATTTTCTCTAAATGATGGGAGGATCGAGAGAAAGCCCGGTAAGGCTAACTTTTCCTCCCATCGCATAACAAAAAAGTAACTCTGCAAAATAGAATCTGAAATAAATAATTTTCTACAATTCTGCTACTTGGTTTGGAATTGTCAAATGATTACCGCCCTCATTGTTTGTTTTTTTGATTGAAAAAACGAGGCCGATTTAATATTCCGATCTGAATCTTTAAAATATTTTATTGTAGTTATGATCTCATGAGCATTGAACCATTTGATTGGTTTAATAGATATTTTAGCAGAATGAACAGGCCGTATCGCAGAAGGGATAGTCTTTTTGGAGGATTTGACGATTTCAGACGAGAGATGGAAGACGAATTTGAAGAGATGTTTAGGGATATGGAAAACAGAGTACCAAAAGATCTCGTTAAAGAGTACCAGACGGATGACGGGGCAAAGGTAAGGCAAATTGGTCCTCTCGTATATGGTTCAACAACGACAATAGGTCCAGACGGTAAGCCAGTTGTTAGAGAATTTGGAAACGTAAGGCCTTCTGGCAGTGGCGGTTCTTCATTCTCAAGACCCACAATTCTTCCTGAAAGACAACCTTTGTCTGAAATCTCATCAACAGATAAGGAAGTTACTGTAACGGTCGAACTTCCAGGAGTTGCAAAGGAGCAAATTAAAATAAATGCTTACGATAATCAGGTAGAAGTAACCACAGATGATCCCAAGAGAAAGTATCATGAGGTAGTTGATCTACCGCCCGGAGTAGACCTTGAATCAGTAAAGTCGTCATTCAAAAATGGATTGCTAGAAATAACTTTTACTAAATCTTCTGGCAAACCTAAAGGCAAATCAATAAACATAGACTAACTATCCTGAGTAATTAGTGATATCTGGTCACGATGACTTGCGACTCTGCAAAATAGAATCTGGAATAAATAATTTTCCTTTAAGCCGTTATATTGTTTTCTGACATAGTTTATGTTCACAAAATGTCAAAGTCATTGAAATTAAATTCGTTGAGGCGTAAAATGGGTAAAATGAGTGACGCTAAAGTAATTGGAATTATGTCTGGTATCGCAGCAATCGTAATTACTATAGCAATACTAGTGATGAATGAGACACTAACTAAATAATTATCCGTATTCCTGCAAAGTGGTTATCCTAAATTCTAAACAAGGACAATAAGGCTTTCGACATCGAGAGTTGGTCCCTTCTTCATGGTCATATCTTTTATGTCCGCATCTAAGGCATACATCGTCAACTATCACGTACAATACCCATTAACTTTACTTATAATGGTTCCAAGTGCCCCATTGAAGCAAACTTGAAATGCAAGAAGGCTAAACGAAATTGTTAGTAAGAAATAACTTATTATTAATTAACTGCTAAGATATGTTATGTCCGATCAGTGGGTAACTGATAAAGAAGAGGAACAGATTTCTAAGGAATTTCGATACCTGAATAGCGTTGATATGAGTACAAAGAAATGGCGCGATCAAGTATGGATGGAATTTAGTCCAAACGTCCTAGATAAATATAAAAATGATTCTCGATGTGAAATCGGAAACAACTATATCCGTTTCTTGGCTCCCAGAAGAGACGAAGACCTGACTGTTAACTTTGAACTCATTGATGATAGGTTGTTGGTTCAATCAAAATTCTTTTGTTTTGTACCTCCTCGAGAAAGAAAACACTGGGAAAGTCATCAATTACCCCGAGAGGAAAACTATCTTAAATGATCTCAAGTCAGTTGTTAACTGCATCAGATGTCTAAACCACATATTTCCTAATAAATAATTCGACTAAAAAAAATTTATAATTATACCACGCTCTCTTAAACTTATGGTTGTAGGTGATTTAGTAGGAGAAATTGCAGTTTGTAGCGATTGTCACCAAAAGAAAAAAATTGGATTGGAATGGAGTAGAGGAACCGGTAAAGATGGACAGATTTACTCTCCCTTCTTAAGATGCGAAGATTGCGTGAAATTAGAACTTGAAAGATAAAATGTGAACACGTGAAGACAGTTAACACTGTGAACAAAATCCAATAGAAAAATTACTTTTTAAATCCAGAGATTCTAACTACGATATTCTAAATAATTAGATATTCTTTAGGTTAGATTTAAGTGCGATTACATATTTTAATAAGGTATGGAGAAAGCAAAAGTAAAAAAATATGCTCATTATGATGATGAAACTTTAGAAAAGATGAAGAGATATTATAAAATTGATGATAATGACGAACTTTTGCGATTCATAAAGACTCATGGATTGAAGAATTATGATTTCGATGTAGATAATTCATGATAATTAATTTTACTACTGGAATTACATATTGATTATTAGGTAGTATTGACTTGAATCTTTCAAACCTCATAACACAAATAGGTCAGACTTTCTTAATTCAAGATTTCGCGGTAGTCATGATAGTGGCCGCAATAATGGTATTTGTTACTCATAAACTGAAACAACCTATGGTAATAGGGTACATATTGGCCGGTATGGTCATTGGTCCCTTTACTCCACCATTTAGCTTAATTCATGATGTAAGCACAATCAATACATTAGCTGAACTTGGAATAATCATTCTTTTATTCGTAATTGGAACTGAGTTTCCCATTACAAAACTTAGGTCTGTCGGAAGAATTTCATTGGTTGTAGGTATCGCAGAGTCTCTTGGAACATTATTAATTACGTTCTTCGTCGGACAAACGTTAGGATTTTCACAATTTGACTCCATGTTCCTAGCACTAGCAATGTCCGTTACCAGTACTGTTGTTACTGTAAAGATATTAGAGGAGTTGAACATGATAAATGAAAAATCAAGTGTTTTGATAATGGGAATACTGATTGTAGAAGATGTCATAGTCATTACCATGTTAGGTATCCTGCAATCGGTTGCCTTAACTGCAGCAATATCATTTGTTCAGGTAATATTATCGGTCGCAATCGTAGTAGGCTTCATTGCAGCAATCTTAATTCTAGGTTCA
>DATFEX010000009.1:0-5575 GCA_035250685.1 Nitrososphaeraceae archaeon
CGAAGATATGATTATTGATAAAATGTACTACTGCGTTTACGATAACAAAGTCTATATTTTTTATAAAGATGAAGAAAATCTTACGCATTGTTATGAAGTAGATGATGCCAAAGTAGTTCAAGAAATAGTCGACAATCCAGATAATTTAGAGGACATACTGCTAAAACATTCTAAAGAATGATATCGAAAATAGTACATATTCAGTTACTAAAAAAGAAAATGCAAAAATACTTACAAACAACTTACCGGTGGGATTATGGAGTTGAAACAAATAATCCCACCAGCATTTGTCTCAAATTGTTTTAGGAAGTAATCATACTATAGAACTAAAATATAATAACTTGGCTTATCTTAGTTTACTCACTATAAATATCTCCATGTATAGATTTAACTTTTGAATTGTAGAAACTTTATTTAGCATTTTGTGTTCTGCAATTATAGATGTCTTCGAGTGCCGAACCAGGTAGAGCTAGTAATGTAATTTTGATTGGTAAGAAACCGTTGATGACCTATGTCACAGCAACTTTAGTTCAATTAGCAAGCGAACCGAACGTCATTATAAAGGCCAGAGGGAAAAGTATTGCAAGGGCAGTAGATGTGGCACAAATTATCGTCAAACGCATGGAAAATATGGGATACAAAATTGGACATGTGAAAATAGGCACACAAACAATTCAATCTGATGATGGCAGAGAGCGAAATGTTTCAACTATAGAAGTTCAAATATCCAGATAAGCATCGAAAACAGATTCTCTTGATTGTCACAATGATTGGATTTGGATTCTCCAACGTATTTAATTGGATACTAATAATATGAACATGTGACGAAAATGTCAACTCATCTTCATCCAGTCTTGACAAGTAACTAGAAAATATTTATTAGTCTATCTTGAAGTAACATGTAGTTCCTTTCAATAACTATTCCGACATATTTTACTCTCGCTTTCTGAAACACTACTGCAATTTGGGAAAGAATGTTAACGTTTCCATTGGGCAATCTGCCTTCCTTTTGTGCGATAGAAATTTCATCAGGATGTATGAATAGTGGCATGTTAGATACTTTTAATTTTTTTTCTTCTCTCATATGATTTAGCATTTTCATAATAAGTTCCAAATCATGATCTAATTTGGGTAGTTCAATATTGTCCTTGAATTTGATATTTTTGACAGTATCTCCAGCGGTGGTACTTATCCAGGCAATTCGGTGGATGCTGGGGGATTTTGTCCAGCTATCATTGAATTCTGTTATTTCAGAGACAAGATTTTGAACATCCGAAATAGATGTTTTTAAGTTTGTCTTAATCTTTTTTTGTTGATTCACAATCATGTTGATAACTTGTTCCCTGACATCTTCGATATTCTTTATTTCTGGCTTTCTGGACAATAGCAAATTAGAAACCTCTTGAATATTGTTTATTCATACATTCTTGTCTTCAATAAATCTGCCAAGGTTATTGGGTATCGATACATGCTCGAACCTTGGGTGATTTTTAAAGTCAAGAGAATTTCAAACCACTTGGACTCGTATAGCCTTTAAGGTCTTCACCGTTTACTATATCTTCTTCTGGTGGCACATATTCTATAACACCATGTCTTTCTGCTCCAGGATACTTTTTCTGTGTTGCTAACGCTACTACTATAAATGCTACAAATGATACAACTGGGGGTATCAATGTGTCAAGTCCTGCAAGTTCTATAGGTATAACAAAGAATAACAGCAATCTAAGACCAGTTCCCAAAACTAAGGATGTTATTGCAGCTGGGAAATTTGCCTTTCTCCAAAACAGACCAAGGGTAAGAGGTGCCCATGCACCAGCAAACACAATATCAAAGGCTAAAATTAAGTACACACCAGGTTGAGGCAATAAATACCCAAGAATAAATGCTGCAGCCATCATAGGAATCGTAAAAATCCTTGTAGTTCTCAATAGTTTCTTATCATCCATACCTGATTTCTTGAACCATTTTTTTAGTATGTCTCTTTGTATAATGTTCCTCGACATGACACTTGATATCGCAAGCAAGCCTCCATTCGCTGTTGACATTGAGGCTCCCAAAACTCCCATCAATAGTGCAATCCCTATTGCAAATGGTACGTGATTTATAGCTAAATCGGGATATGCAGTAAATGGATCAACTAGATTCGGAAGGAAATATAGTGCAACTATGCCCATCATGGTTGTAGGGATGACAGTAAATAATGTCAATCCTCCACCCATAAATGCACCTCTTCGTGCAGTCTTACCCTCTTTAGCTGCGAAAACTCTTTCCATAAAATCAAGTGCTACTATATCACCCAACGCTAAAGCCATAATTCCTGCCCAATTAATGAGTGCCCCATTTCCCATATCAGTTAATCCAGAGAGATCAATATGTGAGGGTGGCGCACTGCCTATTATGGTACCAAAATCGATTCCAGAAAATCCTCCCGCAAAAAATATGAAAGCTGCCCAAAATGCACCAATTGCTATGTATATTTGGAATATGTCTGTGTATGCCGAAGAAAAGAGCCCTCCAGCAAAGGTGTAAGTCAGTACAACTAATGCTGCTATGAGCATTGCCCAGAAGAAATCAATATGTAATACTGCAGTAAGGATATATCCGCTGGCAGCAAAGTTACCAGCTACGAGAACTATAAAACTAATCATCATAAGCACTCCTGAGATACCTTCTGCTCCTGCTCCAAACCTTCTGTAATAAAAGTCAGGTAAAGTAAGCAGTGACATTTTGTTCAATCTTTTCCCATAAAATGCTCCTGTAAGGATCAAGCATACTGCAAGTCCAATAGGAATAGCAGCTCCGGCCCAAATGCCAAATTGATAAACCAGAGAAACATTCCCAAGGGAAGAGTTACCATCTACTGCCTGGGCAGCCAGCATCGTTCCCACAAAAAAAAGCGGGAGACTCTTACCAGCAACCATGAACCTTTTACTGCTCTTCTTTACTAGTCTTGAGGTTAATGTTCCAACGATTAAAGATGCGGCCAAAAATGCAATAACACCGACTCCATACCAGTCAAGTGAAACCATCCAAACTTGTTAATTTACTGTATATATAAGGATTTAATGAAAAAGTAAAATTATTACACAAAGAATTAGAATTATTAAATTATTTTTAGTAATTATTTCTAGAATATTATAACATGAGTAGAAACAAGATTAATAACGAGAAATTAAATGGTTTAGAAATATTTAAAAAATACATCTACTCAGTTGAATGGATTAAAAATGGGAATGGAATTTTATGGTAATTCTTACAAAGGTAACGATGAGCCAATTTTTGTAGGAATTCCAACTTTTCTAAAGCTGCCTTGGATAAGAAGTCATGAAGAGCTTAAAAGTGTTAGACCGGACGTAGCAATAATTGGAGAACCCTTTGACTTTGGTACCACCATTCGTCCCGGTGCAAGATATGGTCCACGCGCTATAAGGGCAGCGTCCACAGTTCCCTCTCCACCATATGAGCATTTTAACATAGAAACAGGAGTAGATCCGTTTGGAGTTTTTAGAACTGTCGACTATGGCGATGTAAACATATCTCCCGGTGATGTTGTTGAATCGCACAGGAGAATGACAGATAAAGTTAAAGAAGTTTTAGATTTGGATGGCATACCAGTTATGCTAGGAGGCGATCATTCAATTACTTTTGCAAATGTTCGTGCATTTGCCAAGAAGTACAAGAATATTGGAATGATCCATATTGATACACATGCCGATTGCGCCCCGCAAGGGTTGACTGGATTCAAGTATGATCATGGTGCACATATTAGAAGAATAATGGAGCTTGGATGTCTCAAAGGAAAGAACTATACTTTGATAGGACCGCGGGGATACTGGCCTGGACCGGATTTGTATAAATGGATGGCCGATCAGGATTTCCAGTGGTTCACTATGCTAGATGTCGAGGAGTTGGGGATTGACAAAATTGCGAAGGAGGCTGCAGACAGGGCAAACGACAACGTTGACGCAGTCTACATAAGCTGGGACATAGATACATTCGATCCTGCCTATGCTCCTGGTACAGGAGAACCTGAACCAAATGGATTGACATCTAGAGAAGGTATGCGATTGATGCGACTTCTTTCTACCTCATTTGATCCAGACAGATTTGCATTTGATCTGGTTGAAGTGGCTCCCAATTACGATGTAAGCGATGGCAATTCGTATAATGGCGGTATTACATCCGGTTTAGCAAACAGATTAATCGTAGAACTATTGGCAGGCTTATCATTGACAAAGAAAGGTCTGACTAAAGGAGAACCAGTGAGACCAAACTTCTACAGAGGTCATGGTAATACTTATGACTTTGGTAACGGACCCAAAGCTAAGGTTCCAAAAAGACCTCCACTAGACTATGGTAAAGACGCCAAAAAATAATTGATGGATCGGTTAGGCAATTCTGATAGAAATTAGAGTTACCATACAAGGAGAACCCGATACTGCACCAATAACCAGAATCTTTCAGTTTCACAACAACGCAGATTATGCTATCCTGAAAAATTCAATTAAACCTATAAAAAATAAGTTATCAAGAAAAATGAGGATAAATATCAATGAGACTCTAAATATTTACCTCAATTACATAATCAATCAACTACGGTTACACAAGAAAAGTAGTGTAATTAAGTCAAACCTTTCAAAGCTATTATCACCGAATCAAGTCATGATTGGTGTTCCAGAAAGCCTCAGAAAGATTCATTTCAATATAAGTTCTGAGGACAAAAAACAACTTGACATTAAAATAACAGAACCTATAATAACAACAAGTTATATTCTGTCTCCCTGACATTGAAAAATATTGTAAATAGCATTGGTGTGATAAGCAATCCTTTTTTAGGAATGTTATATAATAAGTAATAGTTATAATATAAAGAGTTTCAATAGGATATTTGTGTGTTTATCTTTAGTAATAATGGTGCATAGGTCTCTGCTGTTTTCCTAATCTATCGAAATGATCATGTGGTTTAGCTCCTCCTTTATGAGAATGTGTTGTTCCGTCCAAATGAGTGTGAGTATGTCCATGCATTTCAACTGGCTTTTTCATGACCACATCATCTACTCTCATAAGCAATATAGTGGTTTCCGTTGCGGTTACAAGAACCTGTTCTTTTACTGTGAGGGGTTCTACCACATGCAAATTCATCATGTCATCTATTTTTCTATCAATTGCATTGATACCATACCAGTAACGATTATCGTAAGGTCCATTTCCCTTTCTTTTTTTCTTAACCTTCGATGAAGATTGAGAACAAATTTTTCCTCTCAATTGCGTTCCTATGTCGATAGTATTCATCCCGGCATTTCTAGCAATTGTTAGAGGGATCTCTTCAAGAGCTTCTGCATATTTTTGAATTACAATCTGTTCCTTGCCTGGGAATTGATATGATTTTTCTCTTATGACCATAGCAACAAAAGCCTCAACCGCCCCTCCTCCAGGAACAATTTTTGGTTCTATGACAAAATTTCTCAAAACATAAATAGAATCAAGGATCGTACGATGAAATTCATCAAGTATCTTCTTTGAGGCAGCTCGTAAAAGGATAGTAATTGACTTTGGATTTGTACATCCATCTACA
>DATFEX010000010.1:0-4011 GCA_035250685.1 Nitrososphaeraceae archaeon
CAGTTGAAGAGCCGGAAATAAATGCTACCGCTAATGTTACTGCCCCAGTTGAAGAGCCGGAAATAAATGCTACCGCTAATGTTACTGCCCCAGTTGAAGAGCCGGAAATAAATGCTACTGCTAATGTTACTGCCCCCTTGATATCTGCAGAAAGAAATGAAACTGTTGATATAGTAAAGAAAGCGCTAGGAATAGATTAACTTCATTATTTCATTTGCCTGTACTCAGATTTAAAATAGAGTTAATTCCTTAGCGGTTAATACTTTGGTGCAAATACCCATAACTATTGATTCCATAAATACTATATTCGTACGTGAAACCTATAATCACATTATTCAAGTTATTTTGCATCTCAGAATTTTCCAAGATGGAATGATTATCTGTCATTGTAGATCTACATTTTTTGCAAGGTTACTCAAAAATTAGATTTCCCAATGCTGCTGGGAGTTCGCAAGAATCCGCTTTAATTATATATGTATCGGATACTATAGTATATAAGAAATAACTGTATTGGTAAACGATGATGACATAGATGAAGAGTACATTTGATTCGACTTTGCAAAATGAGTGCTACGACTATGATTCAGCTTGCATAGAGATAGCTAGTAAATTAAGTCGGTTAAGGGAACCTTCATTAAAAGACATATACTCATTTATAAAAAGTGCTTCATCAAAATATCATCTATCAAAAACTCCCAAATTTCAAGATATCATAAAAAATTTACCAATTAACAGTAATATTCGAAAAACTATGATGGTTAGACCTGTTAAAACTGCGTCTGGTATAATGGTAATTACCGTTATGGCAAAACCGTATGACTGTCCACATGGAAGATGTATTTACTGTCCGGGAGGGAAGGAATTTAATATTCCATTAAGTTATACAGGAAAAGAGCCAGTTACTAAACTAGCACAAAAGTTCGACTACGATCCAAAATCCCAAGTTGCCTCCAAATTAGAACGAGAAGTTTCAAGGGGGCATAACGTTTCAAAGGTAGAATTAGTTATTGTTGGCGGAACCTTTCCATTCATGCCACAAGATTATCAACGAAACTTTGCAAAAAAATGTTTTGATGCGTTGAACGGTTTAGAATCTATGTCGTTAAAGGATGCACAAAAACTAAATGAAGCAAGTAAAATTCGCTGTGTAGGATTTACAGTAGAAACAAAACCTGACTATTGCAAGAATGTCCATATTGATTTAATGCTTGAACTTGGTATTACGCGAGTTGAAATAGGCGTTCAAACTTTACAGGAAAGTGTTTACAGGAATATTAATCGAGGTCACACTATTGATGATGTCTATGACTCGTTCCAAGTTGCAAAGGATTCCGGATACAAAATCGTTGCTCATATGATGCCCGGTTTGCCTGGTTCTACTCCTGAAAAGGACCTTGAAGATTTCCGAAAACTCTTTGAAGATCAGCGTTTAAAACCCGACATGCTTAAGATATATCCTACGTTACTGTTACGAGATACTGGATTGGCTAAATTACATGAAAAAGGTCTTTACAATCCATATCCTAATGATGTGTTGACAGATTTGTTACTTGAAATGAAAAAATCTGTTCCCTCCTGGGTAAGAATTATGAGGATTCAACGTGAAATAGAATCTGAAAATATTGTTAATGGCAATAATAGTAGTAACATACGACAGGTTCTGCAGCAAAAATTAAGGGAAAAGGGGTTGGAATGTAGTTGCATTAGATGTCGAGAAGTGGGAATAAGAAAACTAGACGATCATGACTTTAAGATAAACTTAGAAAGAATTGATTATGATTCTTCCAATGGTAAGGAGATCTTTTTGAGTATGGAAGATTCTAGCAAGAAAATTCTGTTTGGATATTTAAGATTAAGAAAATTGGCCAGGCCCCATCGGAAAGAATTGAAAGACAAAGATGGAATACCGACAGCAATTGTTCGTGAACTACATGTATTGGGTCAAATGGTGGACATAGGGGCGAATAGTGATTTTACGACCACTTCCCAACACAAGGGATATGGATCTAGGTTGCTGGAAAAAGCTGAAGAAATCGTAAAAAATGAATTTGGCATTAATTCAATATCTATAATTAGTGCAATAGGTACGAGACAGTATTACAAGAAATTTGGATACGATTTGAACGGTCCATATGTAACAAAGGAATTGTAGAAAATGAAGAGAGAAATCATCGGAAAAGGAACCTGGATCGATAAACTGGCTTCTACTATTATTAAGAGAGAAAAAGATATCGGAAGATCACTGGACTTGGTTTTGGTTGAGAGTGGTCTGGGTGCATCTGGTTTTCCACACATTGGTAGCTTGGGTGACGCTGTTAGGGCCTATGGTGTTTCCCTCGCTATTAAAAATCTGGGTTATGACTCAAAGCTAATTGCTTATTCTGATGATTTGGATGGATTGAGAAAAATACCCACCGGGCTACCTGGATGGTTGGCTGAGCATATAGGTAAACCAGTTTCAAATATACCAGATCCTATCGGTCAATGTCATGATTCATACGGAGCTCATATGAGCAGCTTGTTACTTGAAGCGTTGGATAAACTTGGAATAAATTACGAATTTCTCAACGCTGCAAGGGTCTATGGAAACGGCATGTTATCGGATCAAATAGATAAGATCTTGACTAGCGCTCCTAATCTTGGTAACAAGATTGAAGAAATTGTGGGTCAATCAAAATATAAAGAATCTCTTCCTTACTTTCCAATTTGTGAGTCGTGCGGAAGACTCTACGTAGCAAACGCTGAGAAATATATCCAAGAAGAAAGAAAAGTTAGCTATATCTGTAATGGAACTAAATTAGGTAACAATGACGTAAAAGGATGTGGTTATACTGGAGAAATTCCAATAACCGCCGGCAAAGGAAAACTTGCTTGGAAAGTAGAGTTTGCTGCCAGATGGAGTGCACTTGACATTCGATTTGAGGCATATGGCAAAGATATAATGGACTCTGTTAGAGTAAACGACTGGGTATCCGATGATATACTAAATTACGCACATCCATTCCATGTAAAATATGAGATGTTTCTTGATAAGGGGGGTAAGAAAATAAGCAAGTCTATAGGCAATGTTCTCACTCCGCAAGTTTGGCTACGATATGGAACACCTCAATCTCTTTTATTGCTTTTATTCAAGAGAATCACTGGGACAAGACAAGTTGGCATCGATGACATTCCTACCCTAATGGAGGAATACGACAATTGTGAGGATATTTATTTTGGCAAGAAGAAGGAGGATAACGAAGATAAGCTAATTAAAACAAAAGGGTTGTATGAATATATTAATCATTTGAGTGCCTCTAAAGATTTACTTGAACACGTTCCATACATGCTTATGGTTCAGCAAGCATCTTTTTTTTCAGGAAATGACAGGATAAAAAAAATTTTTGATAGATTGGTAAAGTACAAAGTAGCAAGTGACCTCACTTCAGATCTAGCACAAAAAATTCAATTGGCATGTAACTGGTCTGATGATCATAGCTCCACTGAAAAATTTGATGTAGCGTTGACTGAAAAGGAAAAAATGATAGTAAGAAAAATATTGGTAGGTCTTGAAAATGAAGACCCCGAGTCGAATCTAGACGCTGAAAAAATACAGCAATTAATTTACGAAACTTCAAAGCAAAACGAAGAACAACCTAAAAAAATATTCAAATTGATGTACAAGATGCTAATAAACGCAGAAAGTGGACCAAGACTAGGAGGATATATTACTGATTTAGGAAGGAAAAGGATTCGTTCTATCCTTGACCCCTATGTTTCTTGAAGCAAAGCCAGAAACTCCTGTCTTATACCTGAGGTTAAGATTGCTGGAATTTACGTCAATAAATAAACAAGACAACATCTCATAGATTGGATTGATAGTTGCTAATTCCCTAATTCTCAAAACATATAGGCAAGAGGTAGAATCTAGTACTTGGAGGTCACAATTAGTTTGTCACTTGACTTTAAGAAAATGATTGACATACTGTTAGAACAAAAACCTGATATTAATTTAGAGCAGTTAAAAGAGCT
>DATFEX010000011.1:0-4988 GCA_035250685.1 Nitrososphaeraceae archaeon
CCTCTACATCAAAAGCACTCATTAAGACTGTTCTCACGGATGGGTTTAGCGCTTTTACTTTTCTAAGTAAGTCAAGTCCATTAAGACTAGGCATTCTATAATCTGAAAGTACAAGGACGTATTGTTTCTTATTTGCAGTAAAATGTTTAAGGGCCTCTATAGAGTCGTTGAATGTAATAACAGTAAGTCCGTCGATTCTACAAAGCGCATCGCGAAATAACAAAGTGATATCTATCTCATCATCCACTATGCTGAGTATTTTGTTATTAACAGACAAAAATAGTTCCTGGTGTTTCTATTTTTGGAAATAAATCGTACATCAATTATATGAGAGAGGCTTCCTATTAACACTATGTATTTGTTCCTTGGAAATAGTAATTTTTCTCAAAAGGAGAAACAAATACTACTCTTTATATTTTGTTATTCTTTAGATTAATAGGAACGCGGATATCATGAATACAGACACGACACAGTTAAAAATTTCAGTTATTGACGATGAACCAGATATATTAACACTTTACAAAGACTTTCTGATAGGCAAGGGCCATGAAGTGTTTAGTTATTTGAACGCAGATAACATATTGAAGGAGTTTCGTAAGAGCCTTCCAGATATTGCACTAATGGACTATAAAATGGTCGGTCACAAAAGTGGAATTGATGCAGCGATTGAAATTTTGACTGATTTTCCGCTCTTCCCAATACTCTTCATAAGTGCTTATGGGCAACTGCATGAGGACATTCTGAATTATCCAATCTTTAAGCACAAGACAATTTCAATTTTAATTAAACCAGTTTTTCTTCAGGACTTAGAAAACTCTATACTGAGTCTTGTAAAGCATTAGATGCCGTCTATCTCTATCGGCGTTAATTATTTATTTCTCATAATACAAAATTAACTATTACCGTCTAACCGGTACTGATGGGAGGAACCGTATTTATCCTGCTAACCGCGGAGTCCCTTCCTCTCGTCAGTTTAACCTTTTTATAATTTATTGTGGATAGAGTGATAACCGGATACTAGGTCTCATTCCTGATGGGCCAACTTTTCCAACCATAATACGGGCCCATCAGATATAATATTTATAAATAATTTTGTCTATCCTTTTTTAGGACTTCAATCATCTGATAGGGCGAGGTATAGGGTTTCTAGATTTTTCCCTATACCCGTCCGCTATTCATTAATTTAATGTCCTTTTTTATTTCGTACTGGAAACTTGATATAAAATCCAATTCAATATTCTTAATTCACTATCCAACGGATCTAATTCAAAAATACTATCAGTTTTTTTTATTTTAGTTAAAATTTCATCCATTCTAGATTCTATAATTTTACAAAGGTCGGTACCATCATTTTTCATATTTTCTAAAACCCAAATCATTAATTCAATTCTCTTGTTTAGATCTCGCTTGTAGACTCCTTCGGCCGTATCTATCCATCTTTTTGATTCTTGAATTTCATCTCGTAGTGTTTGCTCTACAATCATAAATTAATTTTGGATTAATAGAATTTAATATAACAAGGTCGTTTCAGGGACGGAGTTAAACTATTTGGCGTACTATCAGAGAAAATCTAAAAAAACTACTTATTTTGTTACACTCTTTTATCAAACAATGCAAAAATACTGCTTAGAATGCTACAAATTATACTCACAGGTTTTATTTTGTCTGGAAGAAAATGAATATGTAGGTTGTTCCAATTGTAGGATTTTATTCACTCTAGACACAACTGGAAACATAATTAGGATGGAATTTTATTAAAAAATCTTCTCTCTAAATCACCTACTCTAATTAATGGTAAGGCACCTATCCTAATACCAGTAGATGCTAATACTAGAAATGCTGTCTTTGACCTCTGATCTGAGAATTCTACTATCTTTTGTATTTCTTCATATGTATAACCTCTATCTTTACCACTTATGCTATTATTTGTCTTTTCTGACTTGATAAATTTCTTTAGTTTCTTCCAATTGAGTATAACATCATTCATTTCACAAGCGTGTTTTATTGCTGAAAATATTACAATTTTATACTGTCTTGATATTTTTTTATTGACTAGATAAGCCGTGATACAATTGGATATTTCTTGTGCTGATATCCTAAGAAAGGAGTCCAGGTCTAATTTATAATATTTTAGGAATTGAGATAGTGAATATTCATAGATTTGTCTTGTTTGGTCTGAATTTATAGAATTTACAAAGTTAGAATATGCTCACTAGGCGTTTCTGAATCCGCGGATCCGCGCTTTTGTATCACTTGCATACCCTATTCATGAGAACCAGGGTATAAGGAACTAATTATTTAATCAGTTACATCACTTACTTAAGATACATTTAGTATAAATCTAGCAACTCGCATCATCCCTGACTGTGTTTATCTGTCTCTGCCAGCTCCGAACAAACTCAGAACACTAGTCACTATCATGCTAACTGTATATGAAGATTGATATTCTTGTAGAAATGGAATGAAATGTGCAGTAAGTAACGTTCCTAAGGCAATCATCGCTCCATATTCGGTTACCTTCTTCAATATCGTACGTTCCTTGTTAAATGGCGCAAGCAGCATACCCAATATCCATATACCAAACAACCAAATCATTACTTTTGAAGCAATATCAGAAGTTGCAGAGTAAGATGCCCCAAAATACATTGCAGTTATTATAAAGTCACCAATCATCAAATTTGGAAAAATTGAATCAAACGATTTGAGCTTTAAAACATAATACCCAAAAAGAGTCCCAATAACCACAACCGCAGCTATGCTACCACCTACAAATGGGACATTTTCAACACAATGGAAAAATAGGACGTTTGGATTAATACTTCCACAAAATAAATAACTAGAGACTATTGCCATCAGAAACGACTTAACTATTACACTAGCCAGGATAAGTAGAGCCTTATGAGATTGTTCCAATTTATTCAAAAAAGAAAGTTCACCGGAAATACTCCCATAATTAACTCTAATAATTCTACAAATTAAACCTTTATTTCAGGTTACCAGTATTACCTGTCCTTACTATCCATAGGAATCATTGATGTAACTATTCAAAAGAATGGTTAATTACATATCAGTATTGGTACATTGAACCGCCAAAAGGTAAGAGACAATCATAAACAATGTTCAACCTAAACCTAATTAGGAGAAATTGAAGCCACCCCACCAGAAAGATTTTCACTCAAGTTCCTCTCTGATATATAATCCATCATGAAGTCGTCTTTATCTTTACAATATTCCATGAGGTCGTAATGTTCATCACATTCCAACTTCATGGCCACTACTTCATTATCGCATATTTCTAGCATGGACTTCACATTCTCGGTATTCGATGGTCCTACTGATATGAGCATATTCACACTGCAACCAGCATTGATAAGATCTGTCATATTTTCTATCTGCATGAGTTTTGAATTAAAATTTGGTGCATTTTTTAAGACTTCATAGATTTCTTTAACTTCATCTTCAGTATTAAATTCTGGGTAGTTTTGATGAAATGCGAATATTCTGTCAATATAGGAACCTGTCCCGACCATCGTGCAACCAATTACTACAAGCACGACAAATAGGATAATAAATTTCATTTTTGTTTTATGCGCATCTCTTTTTGTATTTATGTTTCTATTAAATAGGATTCTTCTATATTAATTCTTGCTTTCGATTTATTATATAGAGATGTACAGAATAGACAGAAAACAGATTGATACAAATAGACAGTAAAATGTCCATTTTATTTCTTTTTAGACATTGTAGGTTGTGCTATCATTTTGGAGACTATCTCCTAATAATATTCATAGATAAAATTTGACCATATCAACGTATTTCAAATTCAATAGGTGAATTTTATTGAAATAAGATCTCATAGTAATTGGAATTAATTACAGTATATTCGAAATATTGTATTTACCCAATACTAGTAACGATATGTTTACTAGCAAATAGTAAGTAATATAGTAACTTCTTTATTCCTATCTAAAATATGGTTAAGTATATTTACAATTAATACAAGCAGATTTTAGCGATCAAATTTTACTTCAAGAATCTAAATATGCAATTAACTGTCCTCTGGCATACGCCTTACCGATCTTTATGATTTTGATTCTTACTCTATCATCAGGTTTAGTACCTCTTACGAAAGTAATCAACCCTCTTATCCTTGTAACCCCCGAATCACCGTTGCCACTCATGTCTAGGATATTTACATCATATTCTTCTCCCACTTTTACAGGATATTGAAATGATGAATCATGCATTGATTTTTTTCTAGTGACATACGTATCATATTCTTGAACTTTCTTACTTCCATCATCTGAAGATCCATCAGTGGTATCCATACTTACATAGATCTTAACATCCAACTATTTCAAGATTAAAAAAATGGTATTTTCAGAATAAGCTAGGAAGGAGTGATTTTATTTACAATTGCATGAAAGAATGACAAACCACTGATAGTTGAAAAATCTGTTATAATTCATCCATCGTAAATTTGTTATAGCACATATTGCATCTAAACTTCTCATTCCCGGGATTACTTGATAGTACTTCAAGTTGACTCTTTGTCCTACACTTTGGACATTTACCATAAACAGTTTTTCGAGGAATGAAAACAGTAGTATTACAATGAATATAAATATTCTACTGCGGGATTGCAGATTTGGTTGTTACAAATCTCCTTGAAAATTAGTGAAGACGTCATTAGAAGCTAGAAGGTTACTCTTGATTCAAACGATCATACGCTATCAGTTACCATATTATTTTTCTACCTAATCGAATAATCGGGTTTTATTAAGTCTGCGATATCAACCCAACATCTAGCAATCTCATCCATTGTGTATATTATATTTATAATCTTCAAGGCAGATTGGTAGTTTCCTTCGAGCTTTATATAATCATTTTTTATGAATGTAGATATTGCATCAAACTTATTAAAGAGAGTTACTACATGAGAAGACTTCTCAGTATCTTTGGTGATGAATCCTGATATTGATTTTTCC
>DATFEX010000012.1:0-13973 GCA_035250685.1 Nitrososphaeraceae archaeon
AGGTCAAGGATAATATGTCCGCAATAGAACACTCAGATGAATGAAATTCAGAATCAAGGACGCTAAATTAGCTTCAGAAGGAAAGAAAAAGATTGATTGGGCAGAGGTTCATATGCCAGTATTATTAAATCTAAAAAAAAAATTTAAACTTGATAGTCCTTTAGAGGGCGTTAAGGTGGCCGGCTGTTTACATGTTACGAAGGAAACCGGTGTTCTAATTCGTACATTACGCGATTTAGGTGCGGAATTGTCATGGTGTGGTTGCAATCCTTTAAGTACACAAGACGATGTAGCTGCCGCACTAGTTGAGGAAGGAATATCAATATTTGCAAGTAGAGGTGTTTCAAATGATCAGTATTATGATGACATTCATGCAACCATGGCAATGAATCCTAATGTTACAATCGATGATGGGGCAGACCTGACCGTTGAAATGCACAATTCCACCGCGAATATGAGCCAAATCTACGGTGGTACAGAAGAAACCACAACGGGAGTCGTAAGATTACGTGCGATGGAAAAGAATGGCAAATTAAAATATCCAATTATGGCCGTCAATGATGCTGAAACAAAACATGATTTTGATAATGTTTATGGAACAGGACAATCAGCATTGGATGGTATTATTAGAGCCACTAACATATTGATTTCTGGCAAAAATGTTGTTGTGTCTGGATATGGTCATGTGGGGAAAGGAATTGCGACGAGAGCTGCCGGTCTTGGAGCTAATGTGATAATTACAGAAATTGATCCTATCGCTGCACTCAAAGCGAAACTTGATGGCTATTCAGTAATGCCAATGATTTCTGCCGCTGCGACAGGTGATTTATTTGTGACCACAACTGGATGCAAGGATGTAATACGAGAGGAACATATTCTTCAGATGAAGGATGGAAGTATCCTGGCCAATGCAGGACATTTCAATGTCGAGATTTCTGTTGATGCCCTTAAATCCAACTCAAAGATGGTAAAACAAATCAACGAGAACACAGCAGAGTATGAACTTAAGAAGGGAAACAAAGTTTACCTTATCGGAGAAGGAAGATTGGTGAATCTTGTTGCTGCTGAAGGACATCCTTCTGAGGTGATGGATATGAGCTTTGCAAACCAGCTTCTCTCAGCTATAAAATTGATTCAATCGAAGGGATCGCTTTCTCCAGCAGTATATGATATTGATAGAGCACAAGATCAGGAGATTGCAAGAGCAAAATTAGAATCGATGGGTATTAACATAGATACTCTTTCTAAAGAACAACAGACTTACTTGACTGGTTTTAGTGAGGGAACATGAAAGGACGCTCCTATCTATTTGCGTCGGTAGAAACTTATCAAGATATTAATTGGTAAAATACTAATGAAGTTTAGGATGGGTGGTCTAGACTGGTTATGATACCTGTCTCACACACAGGTGGTCGAGAGTTCAAATCTCTCCCCATCCACTTTTAATGCTCTGCTCAAATCTCAAAATACTAATTTGTCAAGCATTCACATTCAATTCAAAGCCTCGAATTTCTCTCGAATTTGAAATATTAGGGGTTACTTTAATCTGACATTTATGTAGGTAAATTCTGACTATGATTAAAGGAGTAATTATTTACCTCATTAACCCATCTAAAATGCCAAAAATAGTTAAATCCATAAAAAATATATGGTTTCGAAAAAGAAATTAGGATAGTATTGAAAAAAGAAGTTCTAAATTATCCTGATAAAAAGCATCTTTCTCCCAAGTCCAATCCAACGTGGGGGAAAGAGGAAGAAACTGAGGTTTTTGGTCAAAATGTAAAACTCTTCCGAAGAGGAAAAATGAGCGAAGACGATTTTAGACGCTTCCGACTTCAGCATGGGGCTTACGGATCCCGCTTACAACAGAATTACAGCATGATTAGGATCAAAATTCCTAGTGGAGAAATAACTCCAAAACAATTAGAAAAGATTGCGACACTTTCTGAAGCATTTTCAATTGGCTCTGCCCATGTTTCGACTCGTCAAAATATCCAACTTCATTGGGTGCAGCTTGAAGATGTAAGTGAAGTAATGAGAGGCCTAGTTGAAGTAGGATTAACAACAAGAGAGGCCTGTGGCAATACGGTGAGAAATGTCATGTGTAGTCATTTTGCAGGTGTATGTCCAGACGAAGAATTTGATTCAACTCCGTATTCCATGGCTATTGCACGATTCTTTCTCAGAAATCCAGTCTGCCAAAATCTGCCAAGGAAATTTAAGATCAATTTCGCGTGCTGTGCAAATCATGGACTAGTAAGAATTGCAGATATTGGCCTTATCCCTATGATAAAGGATGGAACTAGTGGATTTAAGATCTATTTAGGGGGGGGCCTCGGAGCTGCTTCATTCATAGGACACCAGTTAGAGGAATTTACTCCTGAAGAAAGAATCGTATCAACATGTATGGCGGTAGTGAGATTGTTTGACAGACTTGGAAATCGTGAAAATATGGCCAGGAATAGAATGAGATATTTAGTCAATGAAATGGGATGGGAAAAGTTTCAGAAATTGGTATTCAAAGAGAGATCAAATGTAGAAATGACCATTTCACTTGAAACATTGAATAGATACAAGGTAGACCTGGAAGGCCCCAATATCAGACAATTATCTAATGGTAAGAAATTGCCGCTGCTTAATGAAAAGGTGGACATCAATAGCGACCCGTATAAAAGATGGATTCACTCCAATGTGGTTTCTCAAAAACAGAATGGTTATTTTGTAGTGTTCGTTACGCTTGGTGCCGGTGATATAACATCAAATCAACTTCGGTCACTCGCAAAGACTATTCAAACTTATTCTGGGGAGGGTTGTGCACGAAATACTCCTAATCAGAATTTTGCAGTAAGATTCGTTAAAGCCAGTGATTTACCAGAATTTTATAATGAACTTGCCAAAACGGGACTTGCAAATCCAGGTGCACTGACCATGTCATCAGCTGTTGGATGCTCTGGTACGACCTCATGTAATCTTGCAATTACGAATTCTCACAGACTGGCAAAAGAGATCCAATCTAAGTTCATTGAGCTAGGACTTGATACTGAAGATGACCTTAGAGACTCAACTATTAAGATAAGCGGATGTCCAAATTCTTGTGGACAACACGAAATAGCAACAATAGGATTTTACGGAGGTGCTTCAAGGATAGAAGGAACCATGACTCCAACGTATACAATGTTGTTTGGAGGAAAGGATGGAGAAGACGGTTTGTTGGGTAAATCTGTATTGCGTGTACCAGCAAAAAGAG
Organism: Nitrososphaeraceae archaeon; assembly: GCA_035250685.1. Classification (GTDB taxonomy): domain Archaea; phylum Thermoproteota; class Nitrososphaeria; order Nitrososphaerales; family Nitrososphaeraceae; genus TA-21. Next base: position 3,248 of record DATFEX010000012.1, read on the forward strand.
TCATACCCACGATAATAAAAATAATAGAATTCTACAGAAAGGAACGAAGCTCTAATGAGACACTTGCGACATGGATAAGCAAACTGATTAACGGAGCAACTAATGGAAATGGAACAACAAAGAAGTTGGATGAATTAAAAACTGCCTTAACGGAGACTATCACATTACCAAATTCCCAGGATGATCCAGACTCCTACATGGATTATGGTAACGATGTAAAATTCAGTGCAAAGACAGCGAGAGGAGAATGCGCAGCTTGAAATATGCTGCTAGAGAGAAAAAAACTAAAAGTATTTTATCAAGGAATCATTCAACAGGCGATTTTCAAGATATAGTAACAAGTGCAGATATTCTTAGAACTTTGATTAGAAAAAATTCGGTAAGAATAGTGGATGTCAGGAAGGAGGACGAATACAAAAAGGAACATATCAAAACGGCCATATCAATGCCCCTTGCTAAGGTACTTGAAAACGATACCCCCGAAAGAATAGTTCAATTGCTGGAACAATCTGGAATTTCTGATAGGACTCCTGTAGTTGTATATGATGATACATTCGGTGCACTTGCTGCTAGGGTTGCGTGGACATTTCAGTATGCAGGACATACTAACACATCATTGCTTGAAACAACTTTTTCCAAGTGGAAAGGTTATGGATTTGAAACTGAGAAAAAAAATAATGTATTTCCTAAAGCCAAGCATTCTCTGAGTGTAAATAATGACATATATGCTAATTACGATGAAGTAGAAAAAGCAAAAAGTGAACAGAATAAGATTCTCGTCGATTCGAGAGAACGATTGAATTTCTTAAGTGAGCACATCCCTGGCGCTACAAACCTACCATACACCATGTTGGGAACTGCTGAATCAATACTTAGAGAACCCCAAGAAATTAAGAGATTTATGGAAAACAGAGGCATATCGCCAGATGATGAGGTTATCACCTATTGTGGTAGTGTAGGAACTCTGTCAGGACTTGCATACTATGCATTGAGAATGGGAGGCGTGAAAAAAATTAGATTGTATTCAAGATCATTTAAGGAATGGAAAAAACTAGGCAAGCCAATAGAAGAGTTCAAGGACGCGAATTTCTGGGATCTTTCGGCCGAATAGGCAAATATTTTCTAACGGACATAAGGACATTTTATTCGGATGCAGTTTTTAGATATTTCAAAAGTTTAATGGCATCACGAGACTTAAGACTATCCCTATTTTTCAATATGTGGGTCCTAAAACTTTCAAGCTCATTTTGTATCGAAGGGTATTGTTGTTGAGTTAAATTTATGAGATCTTCATAATTTCTAAATGGAAAATAAGTACCTTTTGCAATCTTTGTGAATCTTTTTTTAGTCTCTTTAGTTATAATCCCTTTCTTGTACGCTAAGAACAAGTTAAAACGAATATCAATCATAGCCTCAGACTGCAGAATGTTGCTTCCCTGAACAAACGTTACTGCGACTTCATCATCAGCATTTATTACACCATTTTTATATAATTGAAAAATCTTACCGATCCCTTTCATTCCAAACTTTTCCAACTCTACGGCCCTTAATGCACCTAAACTGGAAGCACCTATTAGTTCAATATTCTTTCTTGTAGCAAGGTGATATACTTCAATTGGTGGCGGAGGATAGTCATGTAGGAAAACACCATCTATAAACCCAACATGTTTTTTTTCATCCGAATCCTGAGACAGCATCAAAAAATCACCTTTCTTTGCCGGGTCTCTGTAATCGGCATCTAAAATCTTGACTGCTTCTTCTCTTCTTAATGTAGGTCCAAGATATACAATTGGTCTGTTCAAGTCTTGAATGATTCCCTTCCTCTTTTACCTATCACGGCCTTTGTGATTTTGAATGTTTCTAGCCCAGGCACTATTGTTCTTACTACTGGTATCAAAATTTGAGGATTTGTGAGGTCAACTACAATAACCTGGTTCAATCCATTTGAATTTAGCCTTGAAAGTATAAAGTTAATGTCATCTAAAATATCATCGTTTACATATGATTTAATCTCAGAGAACTTGACAGTGTTTCTTGATTTCATAAACTGCCATGTCTTTTTTTCGTCACTATTGCTATTTCCGTATGAAATTTTTCGGAGATCATCCCTTGCTCCTTGAATGTTTGCGGCACGCGTCTGAGAAACTTCTGTAATTGCTCTCAATAGGGCTATTCTTGCATCTGGATGAGTCCCATGTCCCTCAGCAAGGTATCCATAATTTTCTGTAATCCACTCAATGCTACTTGCATTAAAAGTTGGTATTCCAATAGGAGAGGTAATGTCCTTAATTATTAGAGGGATGTTAGAATCGTTAAATTTTCTTACCAGATTTGAAATAGGTTTGAAATCAATATTTGAAATATCTACATCAGGATATTTGGAATCATCATCCACAAAATCGGTACTAGGAATAGGATCGATGCTTATTCCATTGTCTGAAAGATATTTAGTCATTGTTCTGAGTGTGTTGTAAGGGAGTGCACTTGCATTTAATTCCGCGAGGCTTGTTGCATCTCTTTCGATAACTTCGCAAAGTGAATGGCATATTGACTCTTCCAAAACGTTACCAGAAGCAAGACCGTTAGTATGATGATAAGCAAATGGATTTACTGCAGGTGGCCTAGGAGAATATCTGAAAAGAGCCAATGGAGCGGGAACCATTATTTGTTCGTTATTTATCAAATCATATCCTGGAAGAAAATCCATAATCATATCTTCATCATATTCAAACAACATTGGTTCTACTACATTAGAAGGATGTAGTGTCTTTGAAACCTTTGAAACTTCTTTAAGAGATGTTTGGATCATCCTTTTATTATTGCCAGATGGCAAAGAACAATACCTCTCAATACTTTCCATTAGTGCGCTTGCCATTGCATCCAATTTGGTAGCTCCTTTTCCGCTATAGACCCAAATGTAATCCTCAGTTCCTGGCAGAACGGCAGAAAAATTAGGTATGCGAAGAATGTCCATATCAGTGATATCTGCTAGTCTTGTTACTCCAATATTGCTTGAAATTGGAAGAATAGCTTCAAGGGTTTCACGTACAGTTTTGGTTCTTGACGATACTTTTCCCTTTAATTTCTTCTGGCTTCTGAGCAGTATTGGCTCAAGCTCCATATAAGATTTGAATAATTGGTATCAATATCAATTTTTCTAAAATTTGAAATATGTGTCAAAAGTATAATGTGATAATTTGCAATATAGCGATAGCGATATAAAAGCAATAAATGACATAGTTCAAAGGGCCCATACTGATCCTGAATTTAGAATAATGCTCTTCAAAAATCCAAATGGAATTTTTGATCAATTTAACATCTCCGATAAGGCAAGATCACTGATTGTGAGTTTTCTTGATGAGATTAAGGATTAACCCAGACTTATTTCAGGACACGACATAGATTACAACGAATAGAGAAGTTTTATGTACCCCGTTTCTGACCCACAACTAGTCATTGATAGCCATACATTAAATGTACATCTCGTAGTGCACTCTCTACCGGGGCTACTTTGTCAATTTAGTAATTGACCAAGCAATAATAACATCATTTTGTGTCATTATAAATATTCTGGTCAAATTCGCAATAATTCTGTGAGATCTAACTCGAATGCAGCAACGGGCATTTTTATTTTAAAACTATCTATTAGTAAAGGAGAAATTTCTCCTATCTGTCCAATAGCATTCCCATTGTAGATTATATCGGCGCCTCTTCCCCTGATAAACGATAAATTTTCAGATGGTTTTGTTTCAAATTTGGCACTAAAGCAAATTTCCATAAGTGTCTGTAGAACTGCTCTAATATCGCTGAAAGTTACCCCATTAAACGCACTGACGCAACACAAACTCCACTTTTCGAAGTTCACTTTTCCTGGTCTAAAAATAGGTCCAATTTCAAACAGTTTTTGTGGATATTCTTCGTGTATATTTTTTGACAGTGAAAATAGTAAAGATGGAAGAAGCGATTGCCTCAATATATCATGCTCATCACTCTTTGAGTCATTTACTGTAAAAAAATTAGGCTTGTCTAAATTCATTTTTTTGAAATGAATATCTTTATTGCTTAAAATAAAGTTGATATTTTCAATTAACCCCATACCAACCATTGCCTGTCGAATTTTGTCAAAAAAATAATTTTGTTTGCTCTCATTACCATAAAGTATGAATTCTGGTAAAGATGGTTCCAAGTTATATAGTCCGTATCCAATAGCCACTTCCTCAACAATGTCAATGGGACCAAAAATATCGATTCTATAGCTTGGAATCATACAATTAATGCTATTTGAATCAATAACTGTCGCATCCAATCTGCTTTTTCGGAGGCAGTTTATTAGATCCTCATTTGACAATGATAGACCTAGGGCCTTGTTAATGTAATCTGTTTTGACATTCGATAAAGTAGTATAAGAATTTACGTTGAAAGAATCGCGATTATTACCTTGTTGACTAGTTACAGTCTCTAACTTGAATCCAATTTCGGACATTGTAGCAACTATATTGTCCACCACATTGTAAACAGCCTTCTTGTCAATACCCGTAACTTCTACAAATAGATTATTAACTCCATCCCTGATTTTTGTCTTATCACTATTAATTACGGGTGGAAATGAAATCACACTACCTTTTGAGTCCTTTAAGATAGGATACCGTGATTTCCCTAACAACTTTCCAAATTTCTTTCCTGGTTCAGTATTGGATAGTATTTCAGTTAATGTTAGTTCAGAAGAATGATCAAGAGGAACAAAACTCAGATTCTCAGCAGTTGTGTACTCTAATGGAAAATCAAAGCTATCCAAATTGTGAAATCCAATTGATACCTTTGATCTTTTTCTTCCTAGTCCATTATGCAAATCTTCTTGCATAGAAACTAGTTGCTTGATGGTTTTGTTATTTAGTCTATGACCTTTCGCTACTATACCTACAATAATCGGGCGTATTTCTAGGATCGAAGAGTCCACTCTGACATGATTGTTACTATTCTCAGATACTTCAAATTTCGGGATTCCTAATTCCTTGCCTAGCAACCCCTTCATAGCTCTCACAATCCCATAAAAAGTGGAAAAATCCGGACGATTTGGGCTGTATTCTAACCTAATACTTTTATCATCTTGGTGTTCTAAATCCAGTCCTATAAATGGTAGCGTATTTAGAATATACTCTAGTTCGTAATCAGGAAGGAGTCTATTGATGTCTTCCAGCGGGAATTCTACAACGGGCATATTGGTTGCATCCTTAACCAAGCTAATTTATTATCATAGAGTTCGCGTACATCATCTAATCCATATCTTATCATAGCAATTCTTTCAAGCCCTCCTCCCCAAGCAAGTACATTGTTTGTTATGCCAACTGATTGAGTTACTTCAGGTCGGAACATACCCATGCCAAATAATTCCACCCACTTTCCAAGTTTGTCTATATAGACCATTGATTGTAATGATGGCTCTGTATATGGAAAGTATGTAGGCCAAAACTTTACTTTGTTCAATCCAAGTTTAGAGTAGAATTGCTTTTGTAGACCCATCAAATCTCTCAAGTTAACTGATTTACCAATTACAATTCCCTCAATCTGATGAAATTCCATTAGATGTTTATAAGACATTTTTTCATTTCTAAAAACTCGCCCTATTGAAAAGATTCTTCCTTCAGTCAACTTACTTTCTGAAAGGTATTTTACGGTAACCGGAGTAGTATGGGTACGGAGAACTGTTTGTTTTGATTTTTCAATGTCCCAATCATAGTTCCATTCCGTCGCGTGAAAGCTCGATACCTTTTTACTAATAATAGGATCTATATTATCATCAGTCAAGTTTGATATGTAAAAGGTATCTTGCATATCTCTTGCGGGATGATCTTGTGGTGTAAATAATACATCAAAATTCCAAAAACATGATTGAATAGTGGACCCTTCAATTTCAGAAAATCCCATTGATACAAAAATTTCTCTAATTTCAGTAATTATATCTGTAAGAGGATGCGTCCTTCCCACAGCGTAGGAACGTACAGGAGAAGATACATCAATTTCTGTAAATTTCTCATTTTTCCATTTTCCACTATTTAATATTTCAACTGTAATTGCACCTATTCCTTCCTGTTCGTCGCTCTTGATACTAGGTCCAACCTTTTTACCTTCGTCCGTAAGTGAAATGTCAAAAGATTTTTCAATTGTTTCTTTAAGGTATCCTGGACGCTTTTTTAAAAGACTGTACACACGTAATTCCTGATCAGCTAATTGTGAAAGCTTGATCTTTTTTAGTTTTGAGATTTTCTCCAAGAGAGCCTCTTGACTTGAAATTTTTTCGGAATTTTCTGTTAGATTCAGACTATCTGCAACCTTAGTCAACCAACCGTTTCTAAGAGCATTCTGTACCCCAACACTAAACTCAACGTTAGATAATTTTGATATCTTGACAAGATCGCCTATATCGATGGTTTTTTGGCCTTTGTTCTTTATCGAATCTACTATTCTTCTTTCTGGTAATGTTAAATTAATTGAATTATCTTTCTTGTTCTTTGGAGAACCATCATTAGATTTTTCTGATATTAGCTGAATGACTGAATCTTTGTTGATGGACACGGACACCAATCCTTTGTACTTTAACCATTCAATCCCGCGTCTTACGTTATCTAACGAGAGGTTTGTGTTTAATGCTAATGTATCGATATCAATTTCGTCATGCTTTACAAGTGATAGTAGAATTTTTTTCTCTATTTTATGCAAACTTAATTCCGTCATTTAAATATGGATCTGACAGTGATGGAATACTTTTTAAACGTTTAAAGCTCTCGAATCATGTATATATAAGAAAATGAGTGATTCATCTAAAGAGGATTATTCTGATGATTTTGAAGTAACCCCCTGGAAAGTAGAGGGGTCAGTAGATTATGCTCGATTGATTAAAAAATTTGGAACGCAGGAAATAACTGATGAATTACTCGAAAAACTCAAGTTATTCACAGGCGAATTACATCCATTACTCCAACAAAAATTCTTTTTCTCTCACAGAGATCTTGATTGGATATTAAATAAATACGAAAACAATGAAAAATTCTATTTGTATACCGGAAGAGGACCATCTGGGATGGTTCACCTTGGTCATCTGATGCCATGGTTTCTCACCAAGCATTTACAAGACAAATTTGATTCCAATCTTTTGTTTCAAATTACCGATGACGAAAAATTCTTGTACGGAAACAAGACAATGGAAGAGATAAACAAGTATGTTTATGAAAATATCCTAGACATTATTGCAATAGGTTTCAATAAACGTAAAACCAAGATAATCGTTAACTCAAAGCACATAAAACATCTTTATTCGACTTCATTAGAAATAGCAAAACGGATCACATTTTCAACTGCGAAGAGTATCTTTGGCTTTACCAATTCAACTAATATAGGTATGATTGGATTTCCTCCTCTTCAAGGAGTTCCATGTTTTCTTCCTTCAATTATTGAAGGTAGACCTACACCAGTTCTCATACCTGCTGCAATCGATCAAGATCCCTACTGGAGATTAACCCGGGATATTGCAGAAAAAATTGGATTTTATAAACCTGCACAAATCCATAGTAAATTCTTGCCAAGTCTACAAACTGTGGGTAAGATGTCATCATCAGATCCTGAAACTGCTATATTCACTACAGATGATCTAGACATAATTGAAAAAAAAATATCAAATACATTCACAGGAGGACAGCCAACAATTTCACTTCAGAAAAAATTGGGCGGAAACCCTGGAATATGTTCTGTTTTTTCATATCTCAAGTATATGTTTGATACACCTAGTGAATCTAACGAGAGGGAACTGAGGTGTAGAAGTGGAAATCTTCTTTGTGGAGAATGTAAACATGATTTATCAAATCACTCAACTTCATTCATATCAATGTTCCAGGAAAAGAGGGAAAAGGCCAAAGATCTAGTCTCTGATTTCATGTACAGTGAGGATGGATGAATAGTTGGATAAGGTCACAAGATTCGAGTGCCTTGATTCATATGAGACGGAAAAATTAGGTAGTATGTTGTTACCAGATAAAGATAGCGTACATTTTGTTGTTGAAGCGGTAAAAATCATTGACAATGAAATTGTTCTAATGTTGAAGGATAAATCATGCCATGCTGTTCTTATGAAAGATAACATTAACGCAGTAAAATTGAGGGAATTTGTTAGAGAATTACTATTGGGGCCCATGGTAGTCATAAAGACGTTTGGTCAGGAAAACATATTGAATGTAGTTCATGAGATATCATAACAATGTTTGTTAAGGTTAAACCTTTAATTGAATTGAGGAACTAATATAAGGTTAATTTATTCCCATTTACGTCTATTTTACCTTCGCGTATTCTTGTTGATGAAATCACTTTACCTTCTTTGTCCTCCACCAAAGGAACGAGGATTATCTCTAGCGGCGACATGTCTTTTGACATTCTTAATTTATTGATCTTGACACAGTTTTCCAAGGAGGACTCTGTACTAATAATGGCCTGGACATCTCCTGTCAATACAGTAGGGCCATAGAAGTCACTAAGCTCATAAACAGAAAAGTTAGATTTCTTGAAATTCTTATCAATGAATTTCTCTAAATTTTCCCGTCGCAAGTCATAACTGTTAATAATTTTCTTCTGCTTTCGCTTGGCGTAACTATCACTGCTTACTCCAATAATGACGTGCCTTCCAACTTCGAACGCCTTTAGCAAAAGCTTGTAATGGCCTTTATGCAAAATGTCAAATGTGCCACCGGTAGCTACAATGTTAAACATCAATGGTCAGTTTTCAAAATTATTTTCGACTTGAATTACTGTCCCTTTTGGAATATTTTTACACACTGCGGAGGACATACATTTTCACAAGCCATACAGAAAATGCAATCTTTTTCTCTTATCATGAAAGGTTTTTTCTCTGAAGCAGGATGTCCTGGTGTATCAAGCCATTCATAGACATTAACTGGACAGGCCTCAATACATGCACCGTCAGCAACACAGATATCGAAATCCACCGTAACCTCGGTTCCCCAGATACCAAGCTGTCCTGGTGCGTCAACAGGCCCCCAAACCTTAATTCCTTGGAAGGTTCCTGTTACTTGGCGTTTTGATTTGAATTCAGGATCGATAGGACCTTCTATCTTTGAATAACTCGTCCCATTACCTGTTAGAGAAATAGTAGTTTGCCCACCCGGAGCAGGTGCAGCTGCCGTTGGTTGTTGAGTTGATGGAGAAGTGGAGGTTTGAGATGGAGATGGTGTATTAGAAAGTGAAGGCGGAGCAGTAGGAGTTGTTTTTTGGGCAATCTGCGGAACAGGTGTTGGTATGTTTTGCCTCTTAACGGAACAGAGCTGATCATGAACATCTTTCATACTATCCAGCGTTACCTGGTTACTATGCAACAAAAGGGTACCACAAGATTCGCATATGTATTCCATATTAGCAGACAGTATTCCATAAATAGGAGTCCCTTATCAATTTTGTGAACCCGTTTAATAATCCCAAATTGAGGTGAACTGTAAAATCGAAGGTATCTCCTAATTTTGACAAGTCCATCCAAAATAAAAAAATACCCATTCATTTTCAAAGCTATGTTAATTGTCGGGATTGGGGCTTAGCTATTGGAAGGAAGTCATCGTGGTATTAAGGAGTATAATCCCGGTTTACGATAAAGTCAACAAGAGTATTTCTCTCGGTCAGGATGATAAATACCGCGAATTGGGCATGAAGGATGATATTAATCCAGGCGACATTATTTTAGACGCAGGTTCAGGATTTGGTAATATGTCCTCAAAAGCTTTGGAGATTCTGAAAGGAAATGCGACGATAATTTTGCATGATCCAATACGTGAGATGCTAAACTATGCTCAAGATAAAAAAAGTCAAAGGCTTAATCTCTCAAGTGGTGTGTTTGAAAATATGCCGTTTAAGGAGTCGTCAATGGATGCGGTTTTGTGCGGGTATTCTCTACGCGATTCCTTTTCGTTAGTTGAGGCCATCTCCGAAGTACATCGAGTTCTCAAAAATGATGGTAGATTCATAATTGTGGATATAGGTAAGCCTGACAACATTGTGTTCAGAACCTTCGTAACATTTTATCTGAAATATATCCTGGGAATAATTGCGTACTCTGTTTCTGGTAAAAGTGGTTTGAGATTCAAAACATTGTATGGAACTTTCATGCGATGGCCAAAGAATTCTGTCTTGAATGAACTCTTACTGGATAAATTTTCCAAAGTTAAATTTACAAAAAAAATGTTTGGAGGAGCAATAATTGTTGTGGCATACAAATAAACCACTTGCATGAAATAGGAGTCAACTTTAGATTCATTGAGAAAAAGTAAATGTTAGCTATTCAAAAACCAGATAATTCTCTACCTGTCTATTTATAGAGATATTTCATTTTAATTTCATGTTGAATTATAGAAGTGCCACTGATATCATTGCGATGATATTGTTTACTGCCATCAACGGTGAAAAGAAATCATCCATAATGTCCAAGGCACATTTGAATTACAGACAGATAAAAAAATACATAAAAATTGTAGTGATCAACGAACTGGTCATAGAGAGGAGCAATTTATCTGAAGGCTCTACAACCTATCATACCACAGAAAAGGGAAAAAATTACCTTGAAATGTATGAGGAATCAAAAGTATATAATTTGACATCAAACACATATGTATTTGGAAAACCAACAAATGAGGATTTTTCCTCTCTTTGAAATTGAGTTTTCCAAAACGTAATTTAT
>DATFEX010000013.1:0-23900 GCA_035250685.1 Nitrososphaeraceae archaeon
TGAAACCTGCCTATGAATAAACCCCTTGACAAATTGTTATAAAATGCAAGATGAATAATTTAAATCTTGAAAAAAGTAACTCAATATTTATATTATGTTTGAAAACCAAAAGATTTGTGGCTTTTATAGAGATAAATGACCTGTCGGCTAACATTAGTGGTAAACAAATTCTTGATAAGCTTCGATTTGAAATGGATAGGGGTCAGGTTCATGCTATAATGGGCCCAAACGGCTCGGGCAAAAGCACCCTAGCAAATGTGATAATGGGTCATCCGAAATATACCGTTACATCGGGAAAAATCATGGTTGATGGCGAAAACATACTTGATTTGAGTACGGAGGAAAGAGCAAAGAAGGGTCTTTTCTTAGGTTTTCAATATCCTACAGAGATTCCTGGAGTTGGTTATAGTCATTTTTTGAGGAACGCTTACAACATATTAAACAAAAGTCTAAGCGGGAAGCAGAAAGATAGAGAAGTATTTTTGACCGTTAAGGAGTTTCATGAATATCTCAAAAAGAATCTAGACAACGTTGGTCTTCAGACAACGTTTTTGAGCAGATATCTAAATGAGGGTTTTTCAGGAGGAGAGAAAAAAAGATCTGAGGTTATGCAGATGCTCGTACTTAAGCCCATCATTGCCATTTTGGATGAACCGGATTCTGGCTTGGACATTGATGCAATTAAAGCAGTTGCAGAGGCGATAAACATCTTAATAGCGACAGGGGCCGGGGTGCTGATTATTACTCATTATGCAAGAATTCTTAGGTATTTGTCAAAACTTGACAAAGTGCACGTAATGGCAAAAGGACAAATTATCAAATCCGGAGGCAAAGAGCTATCTGAAGAATTAGAAGTTAAAGGATATGGGTGGATAGGATTGTCAGATGAAAGCAGTGGCAACTAATTTGCACATTTACAAATTAGGTTTGTCTTTTTCCTGAGATTTAATTTTCATGACGTAGGGTCTTGAAAGTATCGGTGCCAAAATTGTCGTGGCCCAACCAATTGTTACTGTAATAGAGAATATAGTTGCATCAATAATCCCAGAAGTAAAGCCTATCGAGGCTATCACCAATTCCACCATGCCTCTACCATTCATAAGAAATGCTATTGCCAAACTCTCATCCTTTGAAAATTTGATCAATCTTGAACCAATATAACCTCCACCTATTTTAGTAACGACAGCTACTACCGCAAGAACAATAAAAAATGGCAGATTGTTTGCAATTGAATCCATATTGATATTTATTCCAATTACTGCAAAAAATATGGGAGCAAAAAATCCAAAGGATATTGCAGAAATAATTCCATAGACTCGTTCAAAGTTTTCTCTTCTGATTATTTCTTTGTAAACTATTAATCCTGAAAAGAAAGTACCTATTATGAAATGCAGACCTATCACTACCTGTGCTATGACAGAAACGAGAATAGTAGAGATGAGTAATATACCAAACGCCGCTTCCCTTGTATGCAATTTTTCAAAAAAGTATGCACCTCGTCTTTGAAACCAAGCATTGGCTTTTCTAAATAATATATCAATAAGAAATATTCCGCCTATAAACAACAAGATCTTAATTACAGAATTCACCATTGTCTCCGTGACATTTACCGGTGCACCATTTGCCCCGTGAAGTTGTAACACAATTGACAAGACTACAAGGGAGAAAATATCATTGATTACAGCTGCAGTGATAACAGTATTGCCTACCTTGGTCTCCAATATTCCAAATTGCATTAGAACGATTGTAGAGACTGGAACAGCAGTAATAGACAATAACAATCCAACGAACATTGATTGAACTATTCCGAGTCCAAAAAGTGCAGCTACTCCAAAACCAGCCAAGTAAGGCAACGAAAAAGCAAGTATTGACAATATAGCGCCACGGAATCCAGCCTTTCTTATTTCTCTGGGGTCCATCTGTAAGCCGGCTAGTAACATAAGGAAGAATACTCCTAAATCTGAAATTACATTCAAACTCTGATCTGGAGTTATTAATTTTAGAACATAAGGGCCGATAATAATTCCTGCGGCAAGCTCGCCGACCAGCGGAGGCAATCGGAGCCTTTGAGAGAACTCACCCAGTAAGCGTGTCGCTACCAAAATGATAACGACGCTGATGAATAGCTGCTCTGTTGCCATAATTTATCAAACTTATTCTAACTAGATTTATCCCTTTGGAAAATTACCTCTCGATGCATATTAAATGCTTTGCGATACTTTTTAGGTATTATTCTTATATTTGATTATATGTTAATCTATTCTATTCCTAGCCATATCCCACCATTATCATGGAAAAGAAATATGAGTACTATATCAAGTTTCTAAATAGAAGAACATGTACGCTATTTGAAACCGGCCGATTGAAGTAGTATATGGTCAACATACGGTTCTATCGAAAAGTATCAAGTTAATACTTCCAGTCAGGACTCGATTCATAACACATCCATCGTATCTAAATCAGGATAAAATACAGTATAATTCGAGTCATCAAATCAACTTTCCCGCCACACTGCTTTAACTTTAGCCAAGATCACAAAACCAACAAGATATGCTACCTGTACCAAAAGTCCTAATTCAATAGACCATTCTTTTGGCGTGGGTAATCCCATTGTGGTTTGAATCATTAAAGACGCATGGGTAGTGGGTACAAAATAGGAAGCAAATTGGAGCTGGATAGGTAGTCTCTCAATACTGTAAAAAATAGGGGGTAATATGGATAGAATTACATTTACAAATGATATGATTTGTGAAACGTTGCGCATATGTAACATGTGAGATGATAGAAAAAATCCCATCGAAGACATAGAACCCCATACTAGTAACGTTGTAATAATCAATAGTGGAAGGAAAATTGAAGAAGATAGAAACAGAGTAGCTAATGACAATAATACGAGTAACGCAGGCAACCCGAAAAGAATCTGTGAAATTGCAAGGCCAACCATGTAAGTAATTGGAGATACTGGTGACGCGACAAAAAGATCCTGAATCTTGTATTCATTTTTGTAAAAAGATATATCCTGACCGAGTGAAAGGCCATACCCAACTAAAGCCATTACCAAGCTGCCAGTAATAGAAAGTGGCAAGTACTTGCCATCACTAATGATAAAGAGAATAAATAACAAAGAAAAAGGACTTATTGCGGAGAAAACTAGGGAAAGTGGATTTCTTCTTAACCATAGAATGCCAGTTAGATAGGCGATAAGAAATGTTTGCATCAGGGCAGTTCTCGTTTTTGCAATAAACATGGCTTGCAAACCGTTTATTCCAGATATATAGGATTATGTCCATCAATATGATTAGAGAATGCCCAAAAAACAATACTCTAGTAAAAAGGGATCTCAAAATAAGCGACTATCAGTTAGAACCAAAAAGCAGATTGATTCTTTACCTTCACATGCTCAACATATATTCAAAGAGACCCATGATAGTGCAGTAGAACAATACCAGGATCCAGCAAAAAGAAGAGGAGGTCGGAAACAAAGCGCTGAAGTAGTCGCCCATAAAGTTGCCTGGGCGGCGGTTAAACAGAAATACAAAAAGCAAGGCGATAAATGGTTGAAGAAAGAATAATGATCATTATCTCTTGATGGCTTGATTGAATTTTGAGATTTTTATTTTACCCATTTTAGAGAGTAATTTTAGAACGATTTTACTTCCTCCAGTCTATTCCTCTTCCAATAATTTATCGATTAGCGTGGAATTGCTCAAAGGTATGGGAATAAATTTCAATTACGTTTCCAAATGGATCTGAACAGAAAACCAACTTGTGGTGTTTTATTGGATCTAGTTCCCAAATATCACTAATCTGTTTTCCCCCAGACTTAATTACCTTTGACAGTAAATCTTCAATGTTTCTTTCAGTGATGGCAATGTGTATGACTCCACCTTCCCAATATTCGCCTTGTTTCTTTCGTGGGAGCTGTTCAGGTTGTATAAACTGGAATAACTCAATCCCTACATTGTTTGCTGAAGACATCCATACGATTCTTAAACTCTTAAATTGAGACCCAAAAATATTCTTAAGAGCTTTACCTACCTGGATATCATCAGAAGTCAGTTCAGCTGGTCCTCGTACTATCGTAAATCCCATCACCTCTTGATACCAATTGATTGCCTTCTCTAGATCAGGAACACTAATTGCAATGTGATTAATAGATATAGAAGTATTTGAATCCATGAATAATCAATAAATTGTACATTTATTAGTTCTAAAAAGTTTACTCCAGACTTCTATCATTAATCCCACACAATTGAGTGCAAGCTTTTTCTATATCGAGCTTCAGTCAAAGAGGTTTTAGTAATCATTACATTATTGTGCGTGAGTTTAACTAGCGTAGAGTAATTTCTATGTTTTTATTAAATATTAAAATGATCTTCGCATATTTTTTATTTGGTAACACTCGTAGTTACCCTAATTTGAAGTTGCATCCTATAGGACATTTTTTTCTGCTGGTAGTTATATTGACTCTATCGAGCAATAATTTTCTATACGCTCACAATTTTGCCCAAAATAACAATTCGATATTGTATACATTAATAAAACAATTTGAAATTGAAAAGAATCTAGCATCAGTAAATCAATACGCAAACGAATCCTCATTACTAATTCATTCACAAAGGGCAGACGTGATGTATAATCAACTTGACTCCCTAGTAGACGATATATCCGATTCAAATTTTTTGAATCGTTACGACATCCTATTCTCGGACCTCAATTTGACTACCAAGGCGCTTATTTCTGCCAATTTGGCCGATGAATCTCTGCGAGAATATGGACTATCAAATGGACTTGGACCTAAGATGGCCGCTGGCTTGTTAAACATGAGTGTTGATATGATTATGAGAATGAACGAAACATCCGTTATTAACATGAATGATAGTGCCTCTCACCAGGATATGGAGAATATGACATCAATGTCTTACGATCTATCCACAAGTATTGAAAAAACCCAAGGAAATAATGCGCTCAAAAACCTGGTCAATTATGAAACATCTCTAGAACTCGCCAAATCATTGAAAATACTTTTTTCTAATTATCTACAGGATGCCAAATTGGAGAATTCCACTGGATTGATGCCTATTCCGACAGAGATGAAGATTAATGCAATTAGGGAATTAGGGCAGGGGATAGATAACCTTGTCTTAGCACTGAACAGGAGTGCCTCGATAGAAGAAGTTTACAGTATTGTCCATGGACAAATTCATCCTAATCTATTTTTAGCTTTCAGTCTCAAGTTAAACTCTGATTAAGTAGATTTTACAATTGTCTAAAATTGTGAATCGATTAGCCTGAGATAATAGTTTTTAATACATATTTACTCATAGAAAATGTGAGCAATCCTAATTTCCTAGAGAGAATTTCTGGTTTGCGTGCAGTGTGCAAAATAATTTCTCAGCTAAAGTCACAATTGATAGAAGAGTTACCACATTATGGTCATGATGCATTATTTTTTCAAAATGATGAGATAACAACAGGTTTATTGAACAACAAGACAGAACTAAAAATTCATTTACTTACAGGAGAGCTTCTCTATTTCCATAATGAAACTGGACACTTTGTTGACTTGACTTTGGATGGATTTCATAAAAAATTGGAATTAATTGTTACTAAGTATGGACTTAATATGCCAAAAGTGCCATCATTGACTCTACATGAGGAAAATTTAGTTGGATACATTCCATTTGCAAGAAGAGTTAATCAGAGTCTTGAATTGTTTAGAATGAAGTTGAGGGATCATTTTACTCGAGTCCACTTGTGGCCAGATGGTTTTGATTTCTCAGTTGAATCTTTCATAAGTAAGAACAACGGTCAAATTGGAGTTGGTGTCTCACCAGGAAAGGATAGCTATGAATCACCATATCTATACGTTAACCCCTACCCTTTCAGTGAAAATATTATTCATCAACAATTGCCAATCGGAAAATGGCATACACGGGGTTGGAATGGAATAAAAGTTGAATGGAACGAGTTTGATATCAAAACAGAACAGGACATCTCCTCCGATATCTACAATCTATACCTGGTTGCTATGCGGAATTTTTAGAAAATCGAGTGTTATTGTACCAATTTCTTGATTAATAATATCAATTACTTGTATTAGTAACCTTTATTCTCTAATAATAGAAGGAAATGCTTATTGAATAAATCTGTAGTTTCTATCAACGGATCTATTTTTTTATCAGTGTTACTTAAAGAGTATCCAGAATTTGTATACAAAAATTGAGACAATACTTTTCTGCCTGCTATATAGACTTCATCGTGAATCTATGATTCGTCATTTAGTATAACAAAATCAACAAGTTTTCCCTCGTACTGTAAATAGGTTATTTTTAGGTCATCTACTCGAGCATCCTCGGGACCTTTTTTACTCCACTCTACGACCCTATCGACATCATTTTTATTTCCTTCAACTAATGCCTCTACACGTCCATCAGTTAAGTTTCGCACCCACCCAAAAACAGAATTTTTTTTTGCTACTTGCTGCATACTGAGCCGAAAATAAACACCCTGAACTTTGCCATTAACCAACAATCGAACTGAAGTCTTTTTGTTGTCTTCTTGTGCTGGATTTTTAGAATCGCTGGAATTCACACCCTTCTTCTGCATAATGCTATTTTATATATATTCGAACAAAAGCGTCCCAAGATTCTAATCATCTACTAGACTTGACGAGTAGTCATCCTAATTCAAATCATCCAAACCTTATATACTCATATGGATGCATAATTCCATTATAAAATGAGAACTAAATTTGGCTTTACCCAAGGATTAAATATTGCCAGACTAGGTCTGGATGAAGTTCAAATTATGACGGCATGTCAAATTGCGGACAGGCTTGATTTTGATTCTATATGGTCCATGGATCATTCAAATGTGCCGCAGTGGAAAAATGCGGTTGTAAATGATGCATGGTTATTACTTGCAGCGATTGGTGCAGTCACAAGAAATGTTGAATTAGGAACCTGCGTGACAGATGCAATTAGAAGGCATCCATCAACTATCGCGCTTTCGTCTATTACGTTAGATAGGCTTACTAACGGACGAGCAATACTGGGTATCGGTGCAGGAGAAGCACAAAATGTAGTTGATTTTGGAATAGAATTCAAAAAGCCTGTAACTAAATTCAGGGAACAGTTAGAAGTCATTGAAGCTCTCTTTAATTCTGATCCTGATAATAGAGTAAATTATGATGGAGAATACTATAAGCTGATTAACGCGTGTTTACAGGCAAAGAGTATCAGGAAACCAAGGCCACCGGTGTATATTGCAGCTGGGGCGCCAAAAACACTAGAGCTGTGTGCTATTTATGGAGATGGCTGGATACCAATTGGCTATACTCCCGCGTTGTTCAAACATCATGCAGACGTCATAAAGGAACATGCAAAGAAAAATAGTAGAGATATCTCTAATTTTCAATTCGCGAATGATGTGGATGTTTACTTTACCGAGGATGGGGAGGAAGCGTGGAATAAGATGAAAAACGCTGTCAAGGTTAGTTTGTACAAACCTGAATTATTGAAGGTGCATGATATTCAACAGGATTCAGAATTTGATTTCCGTAGATACTTTACAGAATATGCGATGAATAAGCCAGAATTGATGGAACAAATGAAACGAGCTGCTATGCAAATACCCGATGATGTTGCGAGGAGCGCGATAGGAGTGGGTAAGCCAGATGATGTAATAGAGATGTTAGAAAGGTTTATCGAAGCAGGAACGAATCACTTCATCATCAGATTTTGGGGAGATGGCTATTTCAAAAACATTGAGCTCTTTGGCAAAAAGGTAATTCCCTATTTTAGAGAACAAGAAAGAAAGTGATCCAGGGTATCGGATCGTAATATTACAATTAAAGATGTATTTTACTCAGATTATTTAAGTCCTTGATTTGCCAAAAAAGGAGTCAAGTCTGAGCGGTGTTTTACGGGCCTTACTCTTAGAGTAAACAAGTGGATCTGCATCAAATCCAATCAAACGCAGATCTCGTGCAAACCCATCTGCAAATCCGTGAAATGTGTATACCTTTTCAGGATTGCATTTCTTTACTACTGCCATCAAATCGTTGTAATCGCAATGGTCACTCAGGGGTAGGCAATGATCCAATCCCATTGCATATTTGTAATATGGTTTTACAGACCACCCACTAAATCCAATAGATAATGCACCGTATTTTGTCTTGATACGATTCAAAAATCCATTTCTGCATGATTCAATTGGAGCAATCATTAACCAAGGACTACGAGATGACAATATGTTATTTTTTTCTGCCTCAGAGAAGGTAACGTAGTTATCCATATTGATACCAAATTCTGAATAAATCCTGTTCATTTCGTGAATCGAATCGTGAATAATTAGTGGTTTCCAATGCCTAAACACATTTGTTAAAATTTGAGCCTTTCCTAGAGTATATCCCAACAAGATAACGGGGATCCCCTGATGGTACATTTCAGAAATTATTAAATTGGCCTTATGTATTGTGCTTTCAAATCTTGGAAAAATATAATCTTGATGGCCAAAGGTTGACTCTATTATCAGAGTTTTTGCCTTTGGAATAATGGCAGGATTCATAAACGCTCTTTTTCGTATGGATATATCACCCGTGTAGTACAATTCATCTTCTATCAGTAGCCCATTTGATCCAAGTATGTGTCCTGAATCCATTAATTTGAAACCATGTTCTTCGAATGTATTGCTATACTTGTATCCTCGATGATTTGCTATTTTGTGAGTTATTCTTGAGGTGATAATCTTATTACCGTTCTCTTTAACGCTCTTGTGTAGATGATCGGTATGTGCGTGAGAAATGAAAATGAAATCAGAATTAGGTTGCTTATTCGGATCAAGATATATAGTTTTATCATCGATGCCCACCGTTATCCCATAATTGTCAACTGAAACTTGGAACATCAGTCTCTTTGATTTTAGGATAGTATATTAATTTTAATATTCCAAAATGCGCTAATACCGGCTTTTGGAATTCATTTCGATTCAAATCCAAGTATTTCTACGATTAATTTTGAAAAAGCCGGCATTTTGTTATCTGTAAATATCACGTAGGGCCTTGAATGATGATAATCAACCGCATTCAAGAAACAATAAAATGGTTTTAGGAGATTTTTCTACTTGTAATGAGCAGGGAATCAAGTATGATAATAAATGGAGATTATCAAAGTATTATAACTTTAACCATGATATTGTTTTTCGCAATTACTGTCCTCATTTCTTATAATTCAAGTCATGCTCATTTAACTCAATCCTATAATACTCAAGTTTGGAATAACACTAAAGATAATATTCAGATTGAATTCGGATACTCGCCTGAGAAACCCATTATAGACGCTTTCACAAATTTGGCATTTAGTGTCACGAACTTGCAAACAGGTGATCATTCACCAGAAGGTATTGCACAGGTTACAGTCACTAATGGGCAGCGACTCTTTAAATTTCAAAATGTGTCTGTGCAAAATGGAGATTTTTCTGTCGATTATCTGTTCCCTGATGACGGAACTCACCAAGTATTGCTGCGGCTCGACAGAAATGAATCTATAAGCTTGGCATCCTTTCAGGTATTTATTCCGCACCAGACTCCTCCAAATCCGTTAAGCGATACTCAAAATTCCATCATTGCATTTGCCTTACTGGGAGGCGTTGCAGTAATTACAATATACATGATAAGGAAAAAATAAGAAAGATAAAGGCCATCTATCAGTAACTTCACATCATGATTAAAGTATACATGAAATGGGCTTGTCAAATGTTCAGGTATTACAAAGTAAGATGAAAGATATGATTTAGCATTGAATAGTGCGGGTTAAATTCTTAGTAAAAAAGTCCGTTTACATCAGAAGAAAAAAATATGAAAGTGCCGGCACACTAGTACCTAATTTTGTACTTTTAATATGTCAAGATATTGGTCCAAAGATGTCTTCTTCACAAGGGCCAAGTGTATCGAATGGATGGTTATTTAAGTGACTGTCCGCGGAATCTTGAGACAGACTCAGTGTTTGCTCTTGTGTTGGATTGCCATTAGGTCTGTGACAAATCTCTACATCCCCGGGTTCGTTACTAACGTTGTCCTCGTCGCTGACTGTGGATATATTGCAAATTACGTCGCCGTTAACAATTTCACCATTTATGTTTTCGTCGCTACGATCATCATTTTCAATTTCATTCTCTATTTTACATTCGTTTTCCAGTTTTGTCTTTTGAGTTTGTTCGTTACAACTGTCATCGCCATTGTCTTCACATTCATCTTCCTCTGCGAATACTGGTACAACATTTGGTATAGCCGTTCCTGTAATAACTGTCAACAAACTTCCCGACAGTATCACAAGCATTAACACATTTTTTGTATTCAACATTGTTGTCTAAGTTGATACTAAACATAGTATAAGTAAATTGGGAAAGATGAAATGGTAAGAAAATGAGGGAGTCTTTTTTACTACGTTAAATCTGAATTTACAGATAGAATATTATTCAAAAGATAAGATAATGGAGTCATTTTCATTCACCCCTTCGTAATATCAAAGTTAAGATATGAAAAAAAAATTCAATATATGCGAGCCGGACAAATCACCGAATTTAGCACTGCGTGCTGGTAGCATTCTAGCCGACCAACAGGATTTAAATAGAAAGGCGTGCTTTGAACTTCAATTTTACTTATAACGGGTGAATCTTTCCAAGCACTCCATATCACCTTATACTAAGAGTTTCTAAATAGTGAGATATTAGAAATGTAAAATTTAAGTTATGCTAAATTTCTAATTTTGAGTCATGGTATCGAGTCGCCCCTGGCTTATTATTTCAATTATTAATCTAGTCGTATTTGGGATTTATTTTCAGGCATTTTTCTCTGATGAATATGATAATGTTAATTCAAATATCTATGGACAAACTTCTATGACAAATATATCAGATCTAATTTATCAATCTTCAAATTCGTCTTTCAACGCTGAAGGAACGATAAATACTATTCTGTTTATGCAGGGCTCGTCCAATAGTACAAAACCCATTGTCAAGGAAATCAATACCAATTCATCAGCTGAATATCTTCTAGGAGGAAAATGGAGAATTGACGTCTTAAAGGATAATGTGACCTATTTCAAAAGTAACTTTACAATGATTGAGGTTGATGGAAGAGGGATTCATTTTCATACAATAGTTTACAAGCCGGTATCAAATGATTCAGCTGATCGCAACCTCCAAGACAGACTTGGGATCATGTATAAAAATAAAACTGACAATTCTTCGGGTTTTAATTGCAATGTAGATATTTATACTAATGGGGTATTAGAATGGAAAGATGTTCCTATGACAGTATCACTTGTGAATGAAAAAGTAATAGTAATGGATATTAAAGATAAGAAAAGCTTGGAACATTTTTTGAAAAACCCAATATATGGTTTGATAAATTCGATAGATCTAATCTAGCCATAAATTAGTTATCTAACACGAACATTGGATTCCTATGTGAGTACTTTGTCAAGTTTCCTTTTGTTTATTGCGTTTTTTATTTCTAATGCAATCCTTCTTCCCATACTCATATTGTTCTGAAATAGAAAGTCCGAATATGGGGAACCAGACACGTACAGATTAGTCCCGGCAACAATTCGTGCAGAAAATTCAAATGAAATGAATTTTGCATCCTTATTATATACTCCTTCCAAGCAAAATGGTCCGGGGATCCCTGGGGGAACGAGCCTTTCAGAAGCCTCAACAAAATTTTCACCCATTTTGTATACTCCTTCTAATAGCGACTCCCTTAAAACTAAAGGGATATTTCCTACAACATTGTACGTAGGTTCTGTAGGAACATTAAGCTGATCTCTTGCGGGAATTCGCGAGATACCGTCTATATCCGATTCATATCTCCTATCTACTCCCATAAACTCTATTTCTCCCGAGATAGGAGAATAAAAGAAATGTAGAAATACAGGAACTCCTTTTACATATTCTTGAATATATAGATCCTTCTCGCTAGTAACGACGTTTTCATTCAAAAGTCTGTGGAACCCCTCTTCGAAACCATTCTGATCTGAGGTAAGAAAATATCCCTTACCTCCTGCGGCTCCGTGTAACTTTACAATACAAAGATCCTTAATTTCACTTTTTGAATTTATTTCTCCTGGAACGTGCAATTTTGATTCTACCATGAGTTTTTGTTTAAGGTTTCGATCGGCCTCCCATCTTAAAATAAATTTATTACCAAAAACAGGTACGTTAAGACTTTCTATTTCGTCAGAAGTTAAGTTAGAAATAAGAGTACCGTGAGGTATTAAGATACAATCCAATTGTTTTAATCTGTTTTGAATATCTGAGTTTAAAATATCTCTAAAATTGTCAACCAGTATTATGTGGTCAATAAAACTAAATCTCTGGTATACATGATACCTCTTCTTTTCAGTTATCAACAGAGTCTTAAATCCTTCATCCCTTGCACCCTTTAAGACCTGAAGCGAACAGTGAGAACCAAGAGTTCCTATTATTTTTTTCAATTTAGCTACTGTTAAGGACTACTACGACTAGTAAATTAATATTATTCGGAATTCTTTTTGTTGAGTGAAAATTATCCTCTACTGTCCATTCTGTCCATTAAAGGTTAGAAATTCTGCAATCAATTTAATTACAAAAGCAATTCCACCAACTATGCCAATTCCTAGTAGAACTAGGCGAAGATGAGTCATATAGTCATCCTTGCTAGTTTTTTTTGCAAGTTTCAGAGTTTGGATTATTTCCAATACTTTTTGTTGTACAAAAGACAAAAATTCACATTTTATCGCATGATTGGAATATTTGAATCTATCGATATTGCGAGCAAAACTGGTAATTATCTGAAAAAGAGTAATGGATCGGAAAACATCAGTCAGGTAAATGCATCAAATTCTTGGAATTACTAACCATTGAATATACTCTGCGCTCATATAGATGGTAGATGCTGAACAACCAAGTAGCCCATATCCATCTTAAACTCGCTAAAGCACAACGTCGGAAAGTGCATCATTATCGAATGGTTACACATCAAAATCAATTTATTGTGTTACTATCAAGATGCATTGAAAGTCTATATGCCAAAGACTTTCTAGTAATCAATAGGCTAGTTTGAGATAATCATGATGTAAAAATACGTTCCTTCTCGGTTCTCTGCATTTCTACAAAAGTTTCTGTATTCTGAACTCCTTCAATTTTCCCAATCTGTTTAATGACAACATTGTGGAGTTCTTCCAAAGTAGTTGCACTAATAGTCAACAGTATGTCAAACCTTCCTGTTACTTCAGAAATTGAAATTATTTGAAATACTTTCAATAACGAGGCATGAATTTCTTCCTTTAATTTTGGATCTCTGTTTATTCCAACCACGGCCTTTACATTGATTCCTAAAAGAGGTTCATTCACAACTATAGTTGATTTCTGAATCAAATTTCTCTTATATAGTCGCTTAATTCTACTATAAAGTACTGACGAATTAGTGGATAATAATTTACTCAATCTTGGCACAGAAATATTAGCATTCTTACAAAGTTCTGACAATATTTTCATGTCTAAATCGTCGAATTTTTGCAATTTCTATTCAATAATATTCTTGAGTATTAATAAATGTAATTTTTGATCAAAAATGCCTACTTCCACAATTTTCCAAAAATTCTATGACTCGATTAGATTCCAAATAGAATTCGATCAAAATACTATACGATAAAATTTTCTTAATAAATGAAACGAAATATTATCTGATTATCATTCGGATGAAAGAAACTATATATATTTAACAAGCCCTATTTAGGCACACCTAATGCTACTTCCATCAGAAATTGAGTCCAAATTACTTATCCCTGCAGTGAGAGCAATACTATCAAAAGAGCTGGTTATAGAAAAGGGGTTAAAGGAAGAAGAAGTAGCTAGAATGTTAGGGATTACCCAGGCGGCAGTAAGCAATTATCTTAGAGGTACTCGTGGAGATAACGAACTAATTTCAAAACTCACGTCTCTCAGCGAAATCATGAGCATGATTAAAGAGATAGGCAATGATCTTTCGACTAACAGGGCATATACAGCAAAAACTTTGTCAAAATTCATTGCGTTGTGTAATTATATGAGGTATTCTCTCATCATATGTGACGCACATCATAGTCTTGAGAGAAATATTGACGAAAAAGTATGCGAACAATGCAAGGTGACCCTGACTGGAACACAGCAATAAATAGCTTGTAACATTACGTTTCTAATTATTCTTTTGTACTCATCATTTTCAACACATATGAAATTACTTCTGAACCTTTCAAAGTGCCTATGGAACCCTTACTTGCCCAAGACTCTGTAAAGCGTTGACTCCCATCACTTTTAATACCTTTTCCCGATACCAATAATGGGATTGGGTCGTCTGAATGAGATTTCTTGATGCAAGGGGTAGAATGATCCCCTGAAATTACCACTACATTGTCTTTAGTTACTGATTTTAAGAATACTCCGAAAAAATGCTCATCTATTGATTCAATATTAGACTTTTTACCCAGTGCATCGCCATCATGTCCATACTCATCAGGTCCTTTTATGTGAACATAGACTAGGTTATAAGAATCAAGGATTTTTGCAACTTCAATTCCCTTCTGCTTGTAATCATCAATTTTTTGTGAACAAAATAAATCCATACCAATTATCTTCGCGATTCCGATTTCTACGGGCATGTCAACGAGGCACGAAGTAGAAATCCCATATTTTTCATTTATCGGTTGAAGCTGAGGAACACTGTTCCCTGCATCTCTCAACAATATCACACTCATTGGCTTCTTGTTATTTGAAATTCTGTCAAGATTTACTTGATGATCCTTCAGTAAAGTAATCGATTTCGTTGTAAATTCATTGACAATTTTTGTTGATAAAATTGAGGACTCAGAGTTGTCTTCTGAAATTGATTCCTGTACAATCATATTGTCAACGTCAGTTTTAGCAATCCCGATACCATTTAGTTTACCATACGCAGGATCGGTATTAGTTATTCTATCAGATAGGGATTTCTTGTTGTGCCTAAATTTAATTATTGCTCGATGAGCTATTGTTGGAGTTATTCGGACAGAGACATCGGGATCGTCAAATTTAATATTGTCTTCAAGAAACGAGCAAATAGTGCTTGCTTCTTGCTTGGTGATATCTCGACCTGCACGTCTGTCTATTATTTTGTTGTTATCTAGTGTTGCAAAGTTACCTCTTAGAGCCAAGTCTCCGTCACGGAAGTCAACTCCTGATCCTATAATTTCTACAATTCCTCTTCCTGCATATTTTTCTCCATGAAAATCGTAGCCTAACATATTAAATACAGCAATATCGGACTGGGGTGATATTCCCTTTCCAACACTTATTACCTGGCCCATTTTCCCCTTTCTTGCCAAAGCATCAATGTTGGGAGTATTAGCTGCCTCTAATGGAGTCTTACCATCCAAATTGGGATTTGGCAGATCACCTATTCCATCTAATAGAACATATAATATCCTAAGATCATTGTTCTCAGACAATACGGAAAAGAGACAAAAACCCATGATTTATCTGTAATGTCATTAAAATTTGAAAATTCCATATCGGTATTTTATTATACAAAGAATTAAAAAGAACTACGGGATTAGGAGACTAAGATAAATTGAAAATTATGGCTATTGGAAGTAGAATTTTTGTAACCAGCTTTCAACTAGCCGGTGTCGAAGGCATTAAGGTTGAATCAGCCTCTGAAGCTCTCCATCATATCAATAGTCTAGATAAGGTCGGCGATGTAGGGCTTGTTCTTATCAGTGAGGACATTGGAAAAGAAATTCGATCCCAGCTGACTAGCATTAGAGCCAATCGCCCAATTCCATTAATTTTTGAATTACCTGCACCGGGAAGCAGTAAAGAAAATGTAGATTATAGGGCTCTACTAAAGCAGATTTTGGGAGTTTGATTTCTTACTACTTTAGTAGACTTAGACTTCTAACAATTACTGTTCGAATTTACTGATTTGAAAAATATAGGTGACCATTATAGAGAATAGTATCTAACGTATAGTCTATATTTAGAATAAATTAACGTTATTAATTGCTCGTTTTAGTACCGATTGGTATCTTATTAGCAATTAATATTGGAGTCTTAGCATGTTGGATGTATTTTCTGGTTTTAATTTCGTGGTCAATTTCAAAATCACCCAAATTAGAATGGTCGGCAAGATATCGAATAAAATCAAAACCCAAGGTTAGTATTATTGTACCAGCGAGAAACGAAGAACGGGCAATATCGAAGTGTCTCCAATCATTACTATCTCAAGATTATGACAACTACGAAGTAATTGCTATTGACGATTCTTCCACAGATAATACGTTTACAATTATCTCAGAATTATCTAAAAATAACCATAAATTGATACCAATAAAATGTCCACCTAAACCGAATGAATGGATTGGAAAGAACTGGGCATGCTTTCAAGGCTACAAGAAATCAACAGGAGAAATTCTTTTGTTTACTGATGCTGATACCATACACAGACCAGATGCATTATCATCTGCAATCAATACTATGATGCATGATGAAATTGATGCACTTACTTTAGTGCCCAAGCTTTTGTGTCAAGACATAATTACAAAATTCACGTTGCCTATTCTTTCTGTATTTCTACATTCAAGGTACTCACCCCTTCGAGTAAATAATCCAAAAAACAAGATCGGTTATTTTTTCGGTAGTTTTTACTTGATATCCAAAATTAATTATGAGAAAATCGGGACACATGAGCAGGTACGTCGAGAGTTAGTGGAAGATGGGGCATTAGGGAGGATTGTAAAGGAACAAAGAATGAAGTTAAGATTGGTCAGGGGTGAAAACTATGTTGAAGCATTATGGGCAAGAGACCCAAGTTCATTATGGCATGCATTACGTCGAATAATTATACCGCTACATACGGAAAAGAAAAAGTCGGCATTGATGATTACAGTTTTTATTTTTTTTATCCTAATGCAACCGTTTCTAACGCTACCTCTCTCCTTACTCTACTTAACAGAGAATCCACTCAAAGGACCCTTGGAAATTATCTGTTTATTGACGATCATTCTAATTCTAATCTGTTCAGTAGTACAATCTCATTTCGGACTCTTACAAAAATCAATCTACGGTCTTGGTTTTGTATTGGGGTGCACTGTAATAACTGCCAGTTTCTTGATGTCTGCTTTTTCCTTGGAAGGAAATCGAATGGTAAAGTGGCGTGATAGAAGCTACTTGGTAGGTACAAAACAACATCCATTTCATTTATGAGAGCGAGACAAACTACGTAGGAAGCAATTCAAAAAAAATTAAGCCAATTTCTGCATCCAGGTCAGATACTGGTAAGGAATGTTTGTATTAGGAAATCACAATACCTATAATTGTCTTGAAACAAATTATTAATAATAAAGTCCTTCAATACTAATAGAGCGTTGAAATCTCAGCTGGATGGAATAAACCTGTCTACAATAAACGACATGGTTCAAGATGTACAGAATTCTCCGATTACTAAAGATGAAGTACTTGATCTAATAGAAATCTATGATACAAAGTCTCTTTGTACATTAGCGAAAGCAATTAGAGACGAATGCAAGAATGGTTTAATTACATATTCTAGAAAGGTATTCATAAATTTGATAAATCTGTGCAGGGATACATGTTCTTACTGTACATACAAAAAAGAGTTTTCGGATTCTGATTTGTCAATTCTTACAAAGGAACAGGCATTGCACATCGCAACTATGGGTAAACGACTAAAATGTACCGAAGCATTAATTGTGACAGGAGAGAGACCTGAGCAAAAATATCCAGAATACAGAGAATGGTTAAGAAAAAACAATTGCTCAACTACGATCGAATATGTAGACCAGATCAGTAACTTGATTCTAGAAGAAACTGGACTGTTACCACATACAAATGCAGGTACATTGAACTATGATGAATTGTCATTGCTAAAAAAAACCAATGTTAGCCTAGGATGTATGCTGGAGACGTCTAGTGAACGACTCTCGGGTAAAGACATGCCACATGAATACGCGCCAAGTAAAAATCCCAGAGCAAGAATTCGAGTGCTTGAAAATGCAGGAAAATTAAAAGTACCTATGACAACAGGCTTGCTCATTGGAATTGGTGAAACACTAGAAGAGATTGTTGACTCTTTAATACTAATTAGGGATGTTAATCAAAAGTACTCAAATATCCAAGAAGTGATAATGCAAAATCACGTCCCAAAATATAATACTAAAATGGGGAACTTTATGGCTCCAACACAGGATTTATTCTTACTCACTGTTTCGCTGGCAAGGATTATTATGCCCCAAATGAACATACAGATTCCACCAAACCTAAGTCCCGATTATTACTCGAAATACATTAATGCAGGTATTAATGATTGGGGTGGTATATCCCCTGTAACAATCGATTTTGTAAATCCAGAGTCTCCGTGGCCTGATATTAAAGATGTTAAGCAGGCAACAAAGCAAGCCGGTTATGAGTTTAGAGGAAGACTTGCAATTTATCCAGAGTTTCTCTTGAACAGAAGAGAATTTATTCCAAATAATCTATTGAACTATATCACCTCACTCTCGGATAGTTCCGGGCTTGTGAAGGAGGAATTGAATTGATACTTGAATCAATGTTAAAGGAAATAGATCCAGTAGTCTCTGATACTTTGAATCAGGCTCTTGATTCTAAAAGCATTTCAACTAAACAAGCTATTGAACTGTTGCTAACAAAAGGTACCGAAATGACCATGACTGCAATGGTTGCGGATATATTGAGGAGAAATAAAGTTGGCGATAAAGTAACTTTTGTTATCAATAGGAATATCAATTTTACAAATGTCTGTATCAAGCGATGCGGTTTTTGTGCCTACAGTAGAGATTTCAGAAATGAAGAAGGGTATTTTCTGCCTATAACAGAAGTCGTTAGGAGAGCAGTAGAAGCTTGGAAATTGGGTGCTACTGAAATTTGTATCCAAGCAGGTTTGCCGCCAAAGATGGATGGATTATTGTACGTCGATATTTGCAGAGCAATAAAAAAGGAGCTGCCCGATATCCACATTCATGCTTTTTCTCCTGAAGAAATCATGTATGGATGTGCAAGATCAGGATTAAGTGTGAAGGAATATTTGAGTTTATTAAAAGAAGCTGGATTAGGAAGTTTACCAGGAACAGCAGCAGAAATCTTGGATCAGGACTTGAGAGACTTAATCTCTCCAGGTAGAATAACGGTGGGTGATTGGATTGAGGTTATTACAACCGCACATAAACTGAAGATTCCTACTACATCGACTATAATGTACGGTCATGTAGAAACAGTGGAACACATAGCCAAACATTTGGAATTGATAAGGACCATCCAGAAAGAAACAGGAGGCTTTACTGAATTTGTGCCACTTAGTTTTGTTCATAGAGAAGCTCCAATGTATAATCACAATTTAATAAAGGGAATTTCAGCAGGTCCTACAGGTCAGGATGTGATAAAAATGCATGCAGTTTCAAGAATAATGCTCAACAATTTTATTGACAATATTCAGGTATCGTGGGTCAAGGAAGGAACGAAAATGTCGCAATTGCTTCTTGAAGCCGGAGCGAATGATTTTGGTGGAACTTTGATAAACGAAAGTATATCAACCTCAGCAGGATCTGAATATGGCCAGATAATGAAACCCAAGGAAATAAGATCTTTGATAGTATCTGCGGGTAGAGTAGCGGCCCAGAGAAACTCGGTTTATGGAATTGTTAAAGTTTTCGACAAGAATGACAATGGGGATGAATCACTGTTGGACAGTGCAGAAGTATCGAAGTTTGGATCTTATCACGAGTTGATAAAATTAGATGAATTTCGATATAACCATGCGAAATGAACACATGATTTTTTAACTGGCATGGTTGACTTACCATAACGCATACGCAATTCATTGGCCCACCAAGATTTCCTCTTGAAGCATCTAATTAGTAACGTTTAGATAAAGATAATCAAAAGATCCTTCTATTGAACTCCACGATATTAGACGCTTCAATGCTATTCTTAGAATTAATTCATTACATTTAAGAATCTCAACCATACACATTAGGAGCAAATGATAAACCTTGGAATCCTAATTTCGGGAAGAGGTAGCAATATGGAGTCAATATTGAATTATCTAAAAGAAAATAAGGTGGCAGAAGTCTGTCCTAAAATAGTTATTTCAAGTAATGTTGAAGCAGAAGGTCTTAGTAAAGCCTCAAAATTGGGAGTTGCAACAATGGTTGTTACCAAGAATTCAAAGGGTTGGGATTACGATAGTCGGATAGCAGAAATATTGCAAGAATATGATGTGACCCCAGAAAACGGACTTGTGTGTTTGGCAGGGTACATGCGACTCTTAAGTCCAGAATTTGTAAGAAAGTACAAGATGCGTATTATGAACATACATCCATCACTTTTGCCATCATTTCCTGGACTCAATTCGCAAAAAAAAGCGTTGGATTATGGAGTAAAAGTAACTGGATGTACTGTTCATTTTGTTGATGAGGGATTGGATTCCGGACCAATTATTGGACAGAAACACGTAATGATATTAGATAATGATACACCTGAAATATTATCAGAGAGAATTCTCGAACAGGAGCATGTACTTTACCCTTATTGTATAAGGCTTTTTTCTGAAAATAAGATATTGGTTGAAGGTAGAAAAGTAATTGTTACCCAGTAATGAAGAATAATTAAGGTATTCGACAGTAAAGCAAAAAAATGGCGTTGTGAATTTCTAAAATGTTTGGCCAAATTAATAGATGGTTTGCTTGTATCCCAACACATTAAAAACATGATTAAAAATGAGGTGTCAGCACTAGCAAGCGAGGGAATTAAACCATGTCTGGCCACAGTTTTAGTTGGTGACAATCAAGCGTCCGCAACATATGTTAAAAATAAACAAATTGCCGCAAGTAGTGTTGGAATCCTAACACGAGATTTCAAACTTCCAAAAAACATAACTCAAGAAGAACTCTCCAAGACAATTAAAGAATTAAATCATGATGAAAATGTCCATGGGATACTAATTCAACTTCCATTACCTGACCAAATTGAAACATCCATTACTAATATGGTTAGACATGAAAAAGACGTTGATGGTCTAACTTCTTATAATTTAGGCCTTCTGTTAGAGGGTACACCTAAACTGGTTCCATGTACACCCTTGGGCATACTTGAATTGCTGGATTACTACAACATTGATGTTAGAGGTATTGACGTAGCTATCATTAACAGAAGTAACCTGGTTGGAAAACCACTAGGAATATTACTAATGAACCGTGATGCTACGGTAACATTTTTCCATTCAAAATCAAAAGGGATGGAAGACAAACTAAGGAACTATGATTGCATCATTACTGCGGTTGGAGATCGTCAAAAATTTATACTAACTGGAAATATGATTAAGGATGAGGCAATAATTTTCGATGTGGGTATTACAAGAATTAATGGAAAGATTCATGGAGACGTTGATTTTAAATCAGTTTCAGAAAAGGCAGCTTATATCACTCCAGTACCTGGTGGAGTCGGACCAATGACTGTCACAATGCTACTAAAAAATACAGTTTATGCAGCCAGTATTATAAGTAAAAGTAGTAGCATTTAATACAATGAATTTAAGGAACCAAGAACAAAAATCAATATTAAGAAAAGAGATTCTACAAAAGAGAAACTCTTTGAGCGATTCTCAAATAACCAGCAAGAGTAGATTAATTCAAGAAAAGATCATAGGAAGAATAGAGTTCATTGAATCCAAATCTATTGGGATTTATCTTCCCATTGGTTCAGAAGTAAGAACAAATAGTATAATTAAAAGTGCACTAGAATCTGAGAAGACGGTATTGTTACCTCGTATAATAACAAATGATCTTCACTTCTTTATTGTAGAAAAGCATGATTTAGATGACGATTCATTTGACGTAAATAAATTCGGAATTAAAGAACCAAAGAAAACTAACATGAAATTAGATTTTATTGATTTGTTAATTGTTCCAGGGATTGTATTTGATTCAAATGGATATAGAATTGGCTACGGGTATGGCTATTATGATAAATTCATGGTCGAGAAAAAATTTTCAAAATCGATTGGCCTAGCGTATGATTTTCAAGTCGTGAAAAATCCTATTCCAAAATCTGAATTTGATAAAAAAATAGATCTCTTAATCACTGAAAGTGGAATTCAAGTATTTGATACCTTTTGAAGCAATGTCTGTTCTGAAGTACTCCTCATTTTCCCCCCAGTGAATTTCAGACGCCACGGAATAGGACTTTTCCTTGGCCGCCTCAAGTGTATCAGCTAAAGATGTAACTGATAATACCCTTCCGCCATTTGTAAGAATCTCTCCCGCAGAATTTTTCTTAGTTCCTGCATGAAACACGTGTGTATCATTGTCAAATTGAGAGTCCAATCCATGAATGATTTTACCTGTTTGATACTTCCCAGGATATCCTCTTGAAGCCATGACTATGCAAACTGAATGTTTATTTTTCCATCTGATGGGCGGCATTGAGCCAAGCCTTTCATCAATAGCTGCCTCGAAATATTTTAACAAACTGGCGTCCATTCTTGACAAAATGGATTGACATTCTGGATCACCCATTCTCACATTAAACTCGAGCACGTATGGCTCATTCGAACCACGTTCTATCATGATTCCTGCATATAGAAAACCCTTGAATTTAATTCCCATATCATTTAATCCTCTCATTGTGGGGTTCATTATTTTGTCGACTATCCTGTCACTTATTTTTTCAGTGATAAGAGGGGTGGGAGAGTAGCTCCCCATTCCCCCGGTATTTGGACCTTTGTCGCCGTCAAAGATATTCTTGTGATCCTGACTTGTAGCCAATGGAATTACAGAATTACCATCACATAGAGCAATAAAAGAAGCTTCATCGCCGTAAATTCTATCCTCGATTATTATCTTATTCCTAGAATTAGTAAACTCATTGTCGTTGAAAATTTTTTCAATCGCTTCAACAGCTGAATTAGTGTTATCGCACACAAATACTCCCTTACCAGCAGCAAGTCCATCCACTTTGACAACTACATTCTTTGAATATGATTTGACGTACTCTATTGCGGAACTGGCGTCTGAAAATATTGAAAAACTAGCAGTTTGAATTCCCATCTCCCGCATGAAAAGCTTTGCAAACACTTTGCTTGATTCTAATCGTGATGCGCTTCTAGTGGGACCAAAAATGGGTAATTGATTCTTTTCAAATAAATCCACAATGCCCAAAGATAGAGGCTTCTCAGGTCCCACTATAGTAAAGGAATTGTTCTGTTTTGCAAATTCACAAAGTTTCACCAAATCACTAGAATCTATTTCGATATTATTTTCTGTCCCTCCATTCCCCGGAGCAAGAAATATTTTTTTTGTTGTATCTTGTAGTAGTTTCCATCCAATGGAATGTTCTCTCGCTCCAGAACCTACAATCAAAATCGTATCATACTGTTTCATTTCAAATCATGATATATGAATTTTGCAATAGCCTACAAATCAAATTAATTCGCCGGTTTCGTTTCTAATCATTTGATAATTATCATTGATCATTGATTTTACGAAATCACCATATTCTGAATCAGAAAAATGAACAGTATCCACCTTTGAACTTATTTTTTCTTTAGCAAAACCTAAATGATAACATAAACCCTGACCCGACAGTGTTCTAAAATAATAATCATTGCACGAACAATAATCCAAGTCCAAATCAATCCAATATTCATGATGTTTCCCGACGATAGTCCAAATCTTTTTTTTACTTGGTTCAAACAAGTGACATTTCAGCGATGGCAATATTGATGATAGGCACCTCTTACCAGAATAATATTCATCCAGAAGCCAGCTTTATAAATATAATTTCTCCCGATTCTATTGATTCTAACATTA
>DATFEX010000014.1:0-26418 GCA_035250685.1 Nitrososphaeraceae archaeon
TTGAACAGGTTTGAAGCATGGATGCTAGAGCTGCAATCCCATTTGAGCCAAAGCCATACCCTATTGAGGTCGGCACTCCAATTACAGGTATGTCAGTAATTGAGGAAACAACAGATCCCAAGGCCCCCTCCATACCAGCTACTACGATTATTATGTCAACCTGAGAACCAATCATTCTGCTTACAGCTTTTAGTGTCCTGTGAATTCCCGCAATACCTACATCATATTCGACAAAAGTTTCACATCCCATTACTTCTGCCATAATTTTTGCTTCTTCAGCAATCTTTATGTCGGAAGTTCCAGCACAAAGTATCCCCACTTTTCCATTCTTTTTGGGAAATCTATGAGATTTTGATGTAACTAATAGCGTGTTTATCCCCTTTTCAAGTGTTAGTTTCTCTTTTTCAAGTTTTTTACACAACTTGTCCATATAATCGGGGCTAACTTTACTAATCACTGCAAATCCTTTCTTTGATACTGTAGCAACAATAATCTTGTAGAGATCTTTGAGTTCTTTACCCTCACCAAGTATAACTTCTGGTATGCCGCTTCTTAGTTCTCGAAGAGGATCTATTTTCGCTAAATTTTTCTCTACATATTCGATTGAAAATAGTTTCAGTTCTTGTTCTGCGAATTGAACAGATATGTCGCCTTTTGCCAGTTTTTCTAATATTTCTCGGAGTTCCATTTCTCTGCTGTCAGTTAATTGATTCCAATGTCAAAGAGAAAAACTCTTTATGGCGTTTTTAACACTCTGCACTCCTAGATCAAAAACCTTCTTTTCGCTTTCATCCAATTTTAGTTCAATTATTTTCTCCATCCCTTCGTGGCCCAATATGCATGGGACGCCAATGCACACGTCATTATATCCATATTCACCTTCGAGTAATGCAGATACAGGTAGTATTGCTTTCTTGTTTTTTACAATACTTTCCACCATAGTTGATACAGCATTTCCAGGAGCATAAACCGTTGCACCTTTCAACGATATTACTTCAGCTGCAATACTCTTTGTCTTGGTTGCAAGATCTTTGGATTGTTCTGCAGATACGAATTCAGTTAATGGGATTCCACCCAAGCTTGAAAACCTAACCAGAGGAAGCATATTTTCTCCGTGTTCGCTTATTACCATAGCTTGAACAGAATCTCTAGATATTCCAGTAACTGAACTTATGTGTTCTTTAAATCTCGACAAATCGAGCATTCCACCCATACCCATAATTTGTGTTCTCTTTCCACCAAGCGACTTTAGTACGAGATATGTCAACGGATCAAGTGGATTTGTTACTACAATTATCTTTGAATCAGAAGCGTAATTCTTAATTTTGTCACATACACCCTTTACTATATCCGCGTTAGTCTTGAGCAAATCCATGCGCGTCATCCCTGGCTTTCTACCAACCCCAGCAACAACGATGACAAAGTCGGATCCTTTCATATCTTCGTAATTGTTAGAACCGCGAGCGATACTATCTATCCCTCGTTCTGCTAATTGATGGTTAATATCCATCGCCTCTCCTTGAGGTAAGCCTTCTACAATATCTAAAAGCATAATGTCACCTAATTCTCTCAGTGAGCAATTCAATGCAACTGATGATCCTACCCTTCCGGCACCTATTACAGTAATTTTCATTTAACAATCAACGATGTTTGAGATTATTTATAAATTTTCAAAATAACAATAAAATCCAGTTATTCTAAACATATGACAAGTCAAATTTTATGAAATTTCCAGAGTTATCAATCCCTCTGACGAAATTCTGATTTCAGTTTTGAGGTAAAAAGTGGTAAAAAGTACAATAGGAAATCAAATTTTATATAGTTTTCCTATTTGGAACAATAATCGAGTCCACCATCGTCAA
This sequence comes from Nitrososphaeraceae archaeon, assembly GCA_035250685.1. Lineage (GTDB taxonomy): Archaea > Thermoproteota > Nitrososphaeria > Nitrososphaerales > Nitrososphaeraceae > TA-21. Next base: position 1,863 of record DATFEX010000014.1, read on the forward strand.
AAACAGCACCCTATGCATAATGTTTTTATGCACACATGAAATCTATTTTTTATGGAAGGATATTGTGTAAAGTGTAAACAGAAAAGGACTATGAACGATGAAAAGAAGATAACAATGAAAAATGGAAAACCCGCAACCCAAGGAATATGTTCAACTTGTGGTACAAAGATGTTCAGGATAGGAAAGTAAGCAAATCCAATTTATCATTCCCAAGTCGTGTTTTCCATCTAATTTTTTAATTATTCCTAGGATGTAAAATTTCGAAGTGAATCCTTTTTGCTAGTAACATTGTTATTGTCTGACTGTCCCGAATTACTCTCCAAAACTATTTCATCACCATTGTTAGTTGAACCTGACTTTATTTTTGATGTAGACTCAGATTTTCTGGATTCAAAACTATCAAGTTTTTCAAGTGCCTGACTGATTTCAGATTCTAGATTCTGTATTTTTTCTGCCTCTGTCCGCAATGATTTGTCTAAGCCACTTCCACCAAATGAATTAACTGCAAGATCTTGATCTGTGGTATCAAGAAGTAATGGCCATGATTGTCGACTCGGCATATTGATATTGCTATTAGAAAGATCCTTCAGCCTCGCGTCTATGACTCTTATCTTGTTTTCGATTATGGAAACAAGGTTACTTTTTATCGAACTTAATTCGTAAAGATCTACAATAGATCGAGTTTTATCGATTTCTTCCTCACATTTTCTCAAATCATCAGCATACTTTATTACCAATCTATCAAACTCCAATTGGCTCAGTTTTCCAGCCCTGAAAAATTCATGTGTTTTTCTCACAGAACTAGTAATAATTGATCTTTCAACTTCTAGGGAATCTAATTCATTTTTCATCATCTCAACGTCAGAACTGGTTTTACTTGCGTCAAAGTATTCATCCTTCTTGTTATTATTCTTCTTGGGGTGTAATTTTACAATTCTACGTTTTCTAATTTGATGAAAAGCTACTGACGTTATTGCACCTAAACCAATTGAAAATGATGCAATAAGCAAATCCAATTTAAGGTAATAAATTACAACATACTGTTAAGTCTTATCCTTAGAATATCTAAGTTACTCTACGCTTTATCCAATCGTACTTTCGGGTTTTTGGGTCCGGATAACCACATTTGCCACACCGTTTGTCTCTTTTGTGAAACGAATTATGACCACATCTTCTACATCTAATATGGGTACTCTTTCTCGTAAACTTCCCCATTGATGTTGTTCCTTTTGTCATTCCAATCTCTCCCCCAAACTAATCAAATTACAATATTAGACGGGAGGTGGAGAAATCATAACAACATTATCTCCCCTTACCACAATGGTTCCAATTTCATTTGATTTTCCTTCATCTAGTAATTCCACCGAGTTGTCTAGTAACAAATTCATATGTTGATCAAAACCATGCAAATTCCCACGGATTACTTTACTTCCTTTAAGTTTTATGAGGACTATTTTGCCTAAACTTTCATCGAGTACTTTTACAGCCATATCAACGGACATCTATTTCATTACCTATGGTATTCCTTAATGAAGGTCTATATTAAAGTTAATAATAGATAAGCAGGATTTACGTAGATAATATTTTCATACTTTGCATAAAATTTGAATATATTTAGTATTCAAAAAATATTAAATGAATGTCCCTACCCGCTTTGCAATTTATCGAGTTCTCTTATTGTTCTTACGAGGTTCTTCATCGTAATTGATATTATTTTTTTTCCCTCTTTCATTGTTGCATTTCTAGGATCGCCCAAAATACCGTTTTTTGTAATCTTAAATGATGAGGTATTACTTAGAAATGATGAATATGTAGAATGGAGCATTGTCTTATTCAAATGACCACCCTTGGCCTTCCGCATTTGAACGAATTTTGGTGCAATCGCCAACATGAGTGAAGTTTCGACAAAGCCTCCATGATCAAAATCTTGCTCAATTAATTGCCAGTAGTTGATTCCAAATACTTTAGTTTTTGAATTAATTCGTTCTACTTTCTGTGGGACATACTGCACAACTCCCATATTTCCGCGATGGCCATTTAGTATGATTATTTGATTAAAACCATTTTCGCCCAATGATACACAAATCTGACTTAAAAGTTCTGAAAGTAGATCATTACTTATTGAAATATTGAAAAATGGACGATGTTCAAATGATACCCCTGAAGGAATACCAGTAAGCGAATAAGATGGTATTTTTTTTGTAAGTTGATTTGCAAAGTACTCTGCGATAATTGTGTCTGTACTTACCGGAAGATGAGGTCCGTGCTGCTCTGTCGATCCCAGAGGAATGATGATCTTTCTATTTCCGCGTTTTATCTCATAATTACTGAGATGATATAAGGACATTTAGTATAAGATATTCTACCGAGTTATTAAACTAATGAAATGAATTTCGAATTGCATAGTGATCAGGATTCAAAGTGTACTATTTTTTGGATTTTACCACTACTCTTCCCCAATTTACTTCTATGCGATCCTCTAGAAATAGCGTTACTGCTTCAAGCAATGTTACTGCCTCAAGTTTCTGCCCCCTTCTTTTTATAGATTCTACGCTATCTTCCCGTCTTACTCTAAATGACTCCTGACATATGATTGGTCCTTGGTCTAGGTCTTCTGTTACGAAATGTGCAGTGCATCCAACTATCTTGGCTCCTCTTTCATATGCCTGCACATACGCATAGGCCCCAGGAAATGCAGGTAGCAAAGATGGGTGTATGTTAATTATTCTATCAGGATATCGCCATACAAAGTTTGGAGTAAGAATCCTCATGTATCTACCTAACACTATCAAATCAACATTATGACGGTCCAAAATATTCAATATTTCATTCTCCGCATCTGTTTGTTGTGAATGCACAATGTGATAAAACGGAATATCGAATTTTTCTGCAATAGAACTTGTTGTATTGTCACTTGCTATTATAACAACAATATTGGCTTCAATTTCGCCGGCCGTTTTCGCATTTAGCAATTTAAGAAGACAGTGAGTTTCTTTGCTAACAAAAATTGCAATGTTCTTCAATCTTTTAGATTCTTGGTAGTGAATTTTGATCTCCATCTTTAGTTTTTTTGCCAGAGCTTTAAGTTCATCATCAAATTTTACCTTTCTAAATTTAGCCTGTTGAAAAGACGCTTCTAGCTGCATCCCGAAAAGTCCATTGATAACATCTTGATTTATTTGCTCAATATTTCCATCGTTCTTAAAAATAAAATTAGTTACATCAGCAACTACTCCTTTTCGATCTTTCCCTACGACTGTTACTTCAATTATCACTCTGTCGCTTTTGCTCATGAATACATTTGATTAAAATACCTCAAAATTAAAGGATTCTAAAATTTCCAACGCTAATGCTTAAATAAGCTGATTTCAATTGTAAAGCGATGATAAATACGCGTTTAGTTAATTTATCTCTAAAAAAATAAAATAGATATGTTCTCATCGTTTTATCTTTTCAATTTGGTTTGCAAGAAATATGAGTCCTGAGCAGAAACAAAAAATTTTCAAAAAATCAAGAAGGGATTTTGACTATAATAATCCCACACGAAAATGCTCGGTATGTTATACTTTGTCAGGCTGGCATTGTTACAAGTGTAATGAGGATTTCTGTGAAATTCATTTTCATGATGAAAATCACAAAAAGCTATGCAGTTTCTGATGGAATAGTTTCCATATTTTCCTCGTTTTCATAAAATAATTCTAGCATAAGTATTACTGAATCAGGTTGGCATGACATTTTTTAAAATGTATGCGGGGGGTGGGATTTGAACCCACGAATCCCTAAGGAACAGGGATCTAGGAATATTGAATGTTATCCATTCTAAGCTTCGCACTCGCTTGTCGCGAGACCTGCGCCGTTGACCTAGCTTGGCAACCCCCGCATCTATTTTGTCTGCCTGCTTAAAGCTGGCCGACCAAATTTATCTATTATTTAGAATATATTGGTGTTTAGTTATGATGAACAAGAATATGCCACTTTTTGGTACTAACGGAATTAGAGGGGTTTTTGGGAAAGATCTTTCTCTTGATTTCTTGGTAGACATTACTCGGTCTCTTGCGGCATACTATAAGAAAGGTCCCATATTGATAGGAAGGGATGGCCGAAATTCAAATAATATTATGCTCAACATTGTTACTGCTGTACTGAATTCCGATGGGCTGGACACAGTAGATGCAGGAATCTTACCTACGCCCTGTCTTCAGTACGCAACCAAAAAGAATCAGTATGAGGGCGGCATTATGATTACTGCATCGCATAATCCTCCTGAATACAACGGTGTAAAACCAATAGCCAGTGATGGAGTGGAATTACCAAGAGAGGATGAGACAGTAGTAGAAAATATTTTTGCAAATAAAAGATTTATTACTTCAGAAATTCTGGGACGGACTTTCAAAGAAGAAATGGTTATCGACAGCTATACTGATGATGTTTTAGCACTTGTGAACGTAGACAAAATTAAGAAACGCAAATTCAAAGTGACTATGGATTTAGGTAACGGAGTACAGGCGTTAGTGGCACCATTGATAGCAAAAAAACTTGGATGTGAGGTAATAACTGTTAATGGGACTGTAGATGGTAATTTTCCCGGAAGAGGATCTGAACCCACGCCATCGAACTTGAGTCTAATGAGTTCTGTTACGACAGAAACTAAATCGGATATTGGTGCAGCTTTTGATGGAGATGGAGATAGATCCATATTCTGTGATGATAAGGGAATAGTACATTGGGGAGACAAGACAGGGACGCTGTTGGCAAAATATTTGATCACCTCTAAACATCCAAAAGCGAAAATAGTTTGCCCAATAAACACCACGCATATCCTGACAAAAATTGCACAAGAAAATGGTTCAGAGATTGTTCATACGAAAGTTGGGAGTGTAGAAGTTTCTCGGGAAATGGTTAAGCAAGATGCGATAATTGGGATGGAAGAAAATGGGGGTTTTATGTACGGCGTTCTAAATCAAGTAAGAGATGGCGCTCTTACAACTGCATTGATGTTGGATCTAATGGCATCAGAAGAAAAGAGCTTGTCAGAAATACTATCGGCTCTTCCAAAGGTTTACCAATACAAGTCGAAATTTCAATGCGCTGAAATGGGATTGATACAAAAGGTAATTGATTCGATCAAAAACCACGGCGGCCCAATGAAAATTGAAACACTTGATGGAGTCAAAATCTGGTTTGATGACGAAAGTTGGTTGATGCTTCGGCCCAGCGGGACAGAACCACTAATCAGAATTTATGGGGAATCGACTGACGAACTACTCATTAATTCAAAGGTAAATGAATACACTCGACTCGTCAAGGAATCGCTCGATGAAAAGTAATAACTGCTCGGCAACATTTTTAATACGCCTCTACTTCTATTCAGTAGAATAAGATGATCCCAATGGGTGATGGATTATAAAATGAGTAAACCGTTTTATGTAAAATTTGAGACTCCAAAAGATCTTGTAAATGCAGTATACGAAGCTGTAAGAGTGGCCAAACAAAGCGGAAGTGTTAGGAAAGGAACCAACGAAACAACAAAGGCAATTGAAAGAGGAATAGGCAAATTGGTGGTTATAGCAGAGGACGTTCAACCTCCAGAAGTCGTAGCACACATTCCCATAATTTGTGAAGAAAGGAACACTCCCTATATTTTTGTGCCAAGCAAACAACAGTTGGGTGAATCGCTGGGAATTGAAGTTGGCTCTGCTGCAGCAACAATAATTGATGCAGGAGAGGGTCAGCATATAATCGACCAGGTAGTTGGAACATTATCTAGTATTAAAGACAAGAAGGAGTGATATAACTAATGAGTAAAGCTGCAGAAGTAAAGGTAACCCCAGCAGAAGTTATACAAATAGTTGGCAGAACAGGGATCGCCGGCGAAGTAATACAAGTTAGAGTAAAAGTTCTAGAGGGAAAGGACAAGGGTAGAATTCTTACAAGAAATGTGAAAGGTTCAGTTAGGATGAAAGATATCCTTATGTTGAGAGAAACCGAAAGAGAGGCAAGAAAGATAAAATAGTGATATTAAATGAGTAAAGCAGCTACTTCACTTCGTAATTGTTTCTTTTGTGGAAAACATATCCCCACACATGAGGGTATGATGTTGATAAAAAACGACGGCTCCATTCAGTGGACATGTTCACCAAAATGTAAGAAAAATATGAGGTTAAAGCGTGACCCCAGAAAATTCAAATGGACTAGAAAGTACGTAAAGGGCGGAATCAAGGTCAAAAAATAAGTAGTGAATTCCACAGTGGAACAAACGCTCATAGTTGTAAAGCCTGATGGTTTTAAAAAGGGCTTAGTTGGAAAAATTATTGCAAGATTTGAGGAGAAAGGGTTTCACATAGTGAATCTAAAATCATTTCAGTTTGATGAACAAACAGCCAAAAAATTTTATGAAGCACACAAAGACAAGCATTTTTTTAATGAACTTGTTTCATTCATCTGTTCTGGTAAAACAGTGGCCTGTATTTTAGAAGGAAACAATGCTATTGCCACTGTGAGATTGATGGTTGGAAATACCAAGTCAAGCGAGGCATTGACAGGAACAATAAGAGGCGATTTTGGACTGGGCTTTACAGATAATATCATCCATGCCTCTGATTCGGCTGAAAGCTTCATAAAAGAGTCCAAAATCATTTTTAGTTAAGTGGAACTTCGGCAACCTGTTGTAGTAGTATTGGGTCATGTAGATTCTGGTAAAACTTCCTTACTTGACAAAATTCGTGGAACTGCCGTACAATCCAGAGAAGTAGGCGGTATAACACAACACATTGGTGCAAGTTATTTTCCAATTGAAACGATAAAAAAAATAACAGGATCATTATTTGATAAACTTGCAAAGTCAGAGAATCCTGTTCCAGGTTTGCTTGTAATTGATACTCCAGGCCATGAAGTGTTTGCAAACCTTCGCATGAGAGGTGGTTCGGCTGCAGATATCGCAATAGTTGTGGTTGATGTCAATAAGGGACTTGAAGCGCAAACACTTGAAAGTCTGGATATTTTAAAAAATAGAAAAGTACCTTTTGTAATTGCACTCAACAAGATAGATCAGATTTCAGGCTGGAAAAAAAATAATGTGATTTTGATAGCAGAACAACTGAAAGTACAAGATCCTTCAATACTAACTTACCTAGATGAAAAAATCTATACCGTGGTAGGTGCTCTGTCTAGATTAGGATATAATTCCGAGGCATTTTGGCGTGTCAAAGATTTTACGAAAGAATTGGCCATTGTTCCTGTGAGCGCTACAACCGGGACTGGCATACCAGAATTACTGGCTGTTTTGGTGGGTCTTACCCAGCAATATTTGTCCAAGAGATTGGAGCGTCATGAAACTGAAACAAAGGGGATAGTACTGGAAGTTAATGATGAAATTGGACTAGGACCATCAGCAAATATTATCCTGCTTGATGGGACACTGAAGCAGGGAGATAAAATTGTTGTTGGTAAAAAGGACAGTGTTACCACTACTAAGATTAAGGCATTATTGTTACCAAAACCACTCGATGAGATGAGGGATCCGAGAGATAAATTTAGGCACGTTGACAAGGTCGTTGCAGCTGCCGGGTTAAAAATAACTTCGCCAGATCTTGATGGGGTACTTGCTGGAAGTCCGCTTTATGTTGTGAAAAACCAAGATGATGAAGAAAAACTAAGAGAAACTGTTGACTCTGAAATAAGGTCAGCAATAATACAAACAGAGTCAAACGGCGTCATACTAAGATGTGACACAATAGGATCGATAGAAGCAATCACAGAGCTTTTGAAAAAAGAAAATATTTCAATTAGGGCTGCAGATTTGGGCAATATTACACGCAGAGATGTTCTTTCTGCATCTGCGGTCAGAGAGAAAGATCGTTACCTTGGTGTAGTACTAGGTTTCAATGTAAAGGTTCTTGAGGATGCGGAGAAAGAAGCCATTGAAAGGAAAATAAAAATCTTCAACGAAAAAATTATCTACAATTTGGTCAGGAGCTACTCTGAATGGGTAGACTATGAAAAAGTCCATGCAGATTCAATTATTTTCAATGAAATACCACCGATATGCAAATTTCAGTTCATGAAAGGTTATGTTTTTAGAAGAAACAGCCCTGCAGTATTTGGAGCTGAGATCTTAGTGGGCAAACTGAGACAAAAAGTTTCAGTCATTAGTGAAGATGGTAAGAAAATTGGTGTAGTACATCAAATACAAAATGAAGGTAAGAACCTAGATATTGCCGATAAAGGAATGCAGGTAGCACTTTCCATAAAGGGACCAACAATTGGTAGGCAGATAAATGAAGGTGATGTTTTTTATACTGATCTTAATAGCAGAGAAGCACGATTACTGCTTGAAAGGTTCCCAGAAAGACTGAATGACGAAGAACAAGAAATATTTAATTTCATCCTAGCAAGAAAGCGTCAATCCGATCCTGCATTTGGATATTTGTAAATAAATCGAGAAATAAAATATTGTTACTGATACTTTTCTAGTAACCCTTCAAGGCCCTTCTCGCCAACTGCGCCGACTGCTTTTTCTACTAACTTGCCATTCATAAATACAATGAAAGTGGGAATTGCATAGACATCAAATCTCATAGCCACTCCCTGATTGTCATCTACATTCAGTCTGCCAAAGACAACTTTCTCTTCATATTTTTTGGCAAGTTTATCAAATATTGGAAGCATGAATTGACATGGTCCACACCATGTTGCCCAAAAATCTACCAGTACTGGTTTATTGCCACCTATTACTTCATCAAAGTTTTTTTCAGACAATTCAACAAGTGTAGGTTTATTAGATTCAGAACTCATATTGTTACAATTTATCCTCTTAATTGATATTTAAATCTTGTAAGTCAATACCAAAATTTCTCACGCATTGAATGCTAAGAAATTCTAAAAAATAGAAGCGCAATTTGAGGATTCGTTGCTTTGTCATAGATCAAGTATGAACCGTACTTTATTCAAACCGCTATCCTGCAAAATTTCCATTTCATGGTATGTGATAGCCTTTATTTCAGTTTTGTATCCGTGTTTTGATATGTCTGTTGACTCAGTCATGGCATATCCTGTCAAGTGATATTTGGAATCAAGCTTGGATATTTTCAAGTCAAAGTCGGAAGCCACCTTGTTGTCTACTGCAATTAGCAAAATTATCCTGTCTAACCAGTTGAATAATAGCTCCGAGTAATCATGTCCCTCTACACTTAATTCAAATTTGTTTTTACCCCTAATGTCATTAATTTCAAACATAACGTTGATCGTTCCTTTGGCTGCGTACGAAAATGCTTCTTCCATACTGTCACCGTATGCCTCAATATATGCATCTGTGACGTGATCAAGATACTTGTATCCTCCAGCCAATAAAGTGTGTTTTTCATCTGCTTTATTATAACTAATCGCAAAATCTAAATGATGAAGCACAATCTTCTTCATTGTGAAGTTAGATCTTCCCCGTGGAATGAGGGATTTGCAATACGAAGAGTTAGAAAACATATCTCATGTTAGAGATAAATTTGTAGAAACTGCTGAAATCTTTGATTTTAGACATATAGAACCTTCAACTCTTGAATTATTATCCACTCTCGAAGCCAAGAGTGGGCCTTCAATAATAGACGAAACATACAGTTTTACTGATAAAGGAGGACGAAATGTTGCATTACGTTTTGACCTTACCATAGGACTATCTAGATTTGTTTCCATGCGTAGAGACCTAAAACTCCCAGCCAAGTTATCATCATTTGGTGGTGTCTGGCGTTATGACGAACCGCAGTTAGGAAGATACAGATACTTTCATCAGTGGGATATCGAAATATTTGGCTCTCCCGAGGTAGACGCAGACGCAGAAATCATAGAATTTGTTTCGTTCTTTTTGAATAGATTAGGAATTGATTTTGTTATTGCAATCAATGATAGATCCATTCTAGAAGAATATTTGACAAGATCACTTGGAATTGCAGACAATAATATCGTAAACGAAATGATGAGGGCGATAGATAAACTTGCCAAAAAGAGCCCAGAGCAGCTAGTTGGTGAATATAAGGATAGACTTGATTCAGATAAATTGCGGAAATTTATTGATTTTGTTTCATTTAGCGGTGTACTTGAGAAAGTATTAAGAGAAAGCAAGGTAAGGGAATTTGATTCATCCAAAATCCTTGTTGAACTTTTGGATTCCTTGAAAACAAGACAGGTAAGAAACTTGATGGTTGATTTCAGAATAGTTCGTGGTCTTGATTATTATTCGGGCATTGTATTCGAAGCAAAAGATCAAGCATCTCAGATAGGATCTCTTGTGGGTGGAGGTAGGTATGATAGGTTGACAGAAGCCTTTGGTAGAAAGGATTTGTTTGCCACTGGTGCCGCCGGTGGTGTTGAAAGGATACTTACAGCAATCAAAGACAAATCAAACAAAAAAGTCCGAATGCCACTAATTTACCTCGTGTATAACTCTAAACAGGAAAAGATTCTGGCAATTGAAGTTGCATCAAGATTAAGGAATCTAGGGTACTCCACTGATTACGACCTAAATGGAAGAACGATAAGCAAACAATTTCACGAAGCATCTCTGAAAAAAGCAGCTGCTATAATCATAACAAATCTGGACGAATACAAGAAAGGAATCGTTACTGTCAAAACGGAATCGAAGGAAAAGAAACAGAAAATTAATGAAATTGACAAGTATTTGAACCAGATAATCTAGACTTGGAGATTTGGAATTAAGTTAATTCTTGTCTATATTTTAATCATCTTGATATTCTTCATCTTTATCATGCCATTTGGTTTCTTGTCATAAACAAGCCTTACAACCAAATCTGGCGGATCATAACTGACATACAAATCGTCTTTTTCAAGTACTTGCATATCATGGCCCAACGTTATCTGCGATTCTTGTATACCGTTTTCTATCAATTTCTTCTTGGCCGCATTTGCTATTCCATCATCTGACGTATTGGTAGTAAGGAGCACCTTGCCAGTACAGTTTAGGCTCATCTGATTTGCAAGAATATCTTCTCTCAATTAAACTGTATCTTAACTTGTGTCTTTTACAAATATTATTTTGTGCAAAAAAAGAATAATATATTTACTGCTTCATATAGAGGTCATAAAGGTTAATGGATTGAGAGATGGAGAGATCGGTGGATGAGGTTGCAATAATTATTTGACAGATCACATTTCTCATGATATACTTATAATAGGCACGGGTCTGGCAGGTTTGCGTGCTGCCATATCAGCTGCCACTACAAATGGCAAATTAGACATCGGAGTAATTTCAAAGGTGCAGGTTATGAGATCACACTCAGTGTCTGCAGAAGGGGGAACAGCGGCCGTACTATTTTCTGATGAAGGAGATAACATAGAATCCCACATTTATGATACCATACGCGGTAGTGATTTCATGTGCGACCAAGACGTTGCTGAAAAACTGGCCCATGAAATACCAAATGAAATTTACCAATTGGACAGATGGGGAATGCCCTGGTCTAGAAGGGATGATGGCAGAATTGATCAGAGAAAATTTGGAGGTTACTCATTTCCAAGAGCCTCATATGCACAAGACAAGGTTGGATTTTATGAGATGCAAACACTGTATGATACGTGTCTAAAATACGATAATATCCACTTTTACAATGAATGGTTTTGCACATCAATACTCAATGATGGTAACAATAATTTTGCGGGTGTTACTGCAATAGAGATGCAAAGTGGAAACTTTAATACTTTCAATTCTAATTCTGGAATTATCGCTACTGGTGGCGCTGGACGACTTTATAGTTTTTCGACTTATGCATACTCCTCTACTCCGGATGGTCTGGATATGGGGTACAGAGCAGGTCTTGCCCTAAAAGACATGGAATTTGTTCAATTTCACCCTACTGGAATTCTTCCTTCAGGTATTCTAATAACCGAGGGAGCCAGAGGCGAAGGAGGATATTTGATAAACAACTTGGGCGAGAGATTCATGAAAACTTATGCGCCAGAAAAATTAGAGCTGGCACCCCGAGACGTTGTTTCCAGATCAATGATAAAGGAAATTGATAATGGCAGGGGATTTATACACGAAACTGGGGTACCTTGCCTAAAGTTAGATCTGACTCATTTGGGCGAGGAGAGAATAAAAGAAAAGCTAGCCGGAATCAGAGAGATAGGAATCAAATTTTCGGGCGTCGATATAATAAGTGAACCCATAGAAATTAGACCCGTTTGCCATTATATGATGGGCGGCATACACACCAACATTGATGGTCAAACAGAGATGAACGGTTTGTGGTCTTCTGGGGAAGCAGCCTGCAATAGCCTACACGGAGCAAACAGGCTGGGAGCAAATTCTACTTCAGAATGCCTAGTATGGGGAAGCATAACCGGTAGACTGGCCGCTCAATATGCAGAAAAGAAGAAAGAAAAGGGTACAACTGTAACCAATACACAAAACCAAGTTCAAACTGAAGAAAAGAGGATATTTGATGGTATTTTCCGTGGTAGAGGTGACGTGAACCCATACGACATCAGAAAGGAGTTTACAGACATGATGGACGTCAAGGCCTATATTTTCAGGGATGAGAACAACCTCATTGAAGGATTGAAAAAAGTAAGAGAACTTCGGAATTTGACATGGAAGCATGTTGATGACAGCGCTAAAGAATATAATACAAATTTCATTAATGTAATGGAGATAGATTCATTATTGAGAATAGGAGAAATAATAATTGCGGGAGCTTTGAATAGAAAAGAATCGCGTGGTGCCCATTCTAGGACGGATTATCCTAATAGAGATGATGTCAATTTCCTAAAGCATACACTGGCATATTTTAAAGGTGAGGGAGAACCGCAATTTTCGTGGCACCCGGTAACATTAACCCGATATATTCCGGCAGAGAGAAAGTACTGATGAAAGAAATAGAACGTCCCAGTCGTAATAATTTGGAAGGAATAGGAGGATGGCTAAATCCTTCAAGGTATGGATGGGAGCGTATTTCCTACTGGTTTCAGAGATTAACTGGAGTTTTTCTTTTGATATACTTTATTGGACATGTGTATGAAACAAGTACTATAGTTAATGGGCAGAATGCATGGGAATCTTTTTTGGAATTAACTCAAACAGTGTGGGGACATTTGTTTCTAATTTTGGTAATTGGGGCCAGCACTTTTCATTCTGCGAATGGGATTCGACTCATCTTTACCCATGCAGGTATTGGATTGGGAACACCTAGTAGACCTGATTATCCATATTCTCCAACATCATTAAACTACAGACAAAAATCAGGTATTTGGATAGCATTAATCCTAGCTGCAGCTGCGATGTTCTACGGATTTAATGTCTTGTTTGGAGTGTAATAAATCAAAATGACAAGCCGCACAATATTGAAAGAAAGCCAAATAATGAAAATTCATTACATCACTGGAGCTGCCGCAATATTCGTTGTTGCATTACACTTAATGATGAGACTAGTAGTCCCATTTGAACAGAGTCTTGAATACGATTATGTTATTGCCAATTATAAGAATATAATTTATGTTCTAATTTTGGAGTCAATTCTTGTTTTAATTTCCGTGCATGGTTTTAACGGAATAAGAATAATATTACTAGAGCTAAGACAAAGTAGAGCCTGGGAAAATATGGTTACTGTAGTTACAATTTCAGCAATGATAGGATTGATTGTGTATGGTACTAGAACGATAATATTGGCTAACGGATTGTGATTGTGGATATTGAGTAACACTATGGAAAACAAAAATGATAAGAAGATAACCCTAAAAGTGTATCGAGAAAATAGAGGAGAGAATACAGGCTCCCACTATGATACTTTTAAAGTTCCATATAAAAAATGGACAACCGTGCTAGATGCCTTATTGCATGTAAAAAGTTACATGGATCCCAGCGTTGCCATCAGATATTCATGCAGGATGGCATCTTGTGGTTCCTGCGGAATGAAAATAAATGGTATACCTAAACTGGCCTGTTATACCAAAATCTCTGAATTGGAAACATCTACAATTGAATGCGAGCCATTGCCGAATTTTCCCATAATAAGGGATCTTGTTACTGATTTTTCTCGATTCTTTAATCACCATAAAAGTATGCAACCCTACATTCAAGAAAATAATGCAATTGAAGTAAGGGATGATACTAGCAACGGGACTTTTTCATTTTATCAATCTCCCGAAGACGTAGACAAATATCTACAATTTTCGTACTGTATAAAGTGCGGATTGTGTTATTCTGCATGCCCTACTGTTGGGACTGATGTGAATTTTCCCGGACCACAGGCACTGGCACAACAATACCGATATTTTGCCGACACGAGGGATGAATCGAAGAATAGATTGAATATTGTTGATGACAGACATGGTATATGGCGATGTCATTTTGCCGGTTCTTGCAGTAAGGTCTGTCCTAAAGGAGTAGATCCTGCCTTGGGCATTCAGCTATTGAGATCCTACATGCTTGGCATATCCAAGAACAATAAAGTGCCGGCTAAAAAAATTGAAATTGATAGTGACGACGATAATAACAATATCAACAACATCAGTAATGACAGAGAATAAGTTGCTATAGTTGTAGTAGCAAGAGACAGCTGTCAATCATTAGAAAATTTGAGTTAGAGTGTCATCTGGACAAACTCTGAAAGTCAACTACTTTGCAGGTAATTTGCTCTCGTTGACTTGTTTGTTTATTGCATCAGCCATAAAGTGATTGCTGACATTTACTTTTGATTCATTAACACCCTGTATTTTATACACATTGTCCCTAATGTCCTGAGCTATTTTGAAACCAAAAATAGCAGGACAAAACGGACTTGTCAAGTGTAAATCTATTTTTACTTTACCTTCTTCAATGTCTACTTTATCAATTAATTCTAATTCCATGATGGAGACTCCAATTTCAGGATCTACGATTTTTGTGAGCTCATCAAATATTGACTTTCTTAATTGCTGGATTTCCTGACCCATATCAAATGAATTTATTTTTATACTATATAACTATTGATTTTGATCTTGAAATGAATTGCCAATTTCAATGTTATTAGTTATCATGCCGCAAATATTAATAATCAAGTCCAGCAGTAGTTTGTTTTAATAATGTATAGATCGCGCCACAAAGAAGATCTAGATAAACGCACATTAAATTTTCTTTCATCTATTGATATAGACGAAAAGATTCTCTATTATGATATTTTATGTACCAAGGTCCATGTTATCATGTTATACAAGATTAAGGTATTAGAAAAGGATGAAGTTACTCGCTTGGTAGGAGAATTGAAGAATGTCATGCAGCATCCGGAAAAACTTTCCAGGGAGGGATATGAAGACATTCATGAAGCACTCGAGACTCATTTGATAAGAAAATTAGGAATCAACATAGGGGGGAAAATTCAAACAGGTAGATCTCGAAATGATCAAATAATTACAGATATTCGAATCAAGGCCAGAGATGACATAATCAATATAATTATTCACCTGACTAGATTGACAAAACAGCTGTTAGTAAAATCTGAAGATAATCTAGATTCAATAATGCCTCTTTATACACATTTGCAGCAAGCACAGATTGGAAACTTTGCTCACTTTCTGTTGTCATATTCTGAAGGTATGTTGCGTGAAATCGATAGATTGTTTTCACTCTTTGAAAGATTGAATCAGTCACCTTTAGGTGCTGGTCCTATTGGAGGATCTATATTACCAATTGACAGAAACATGACGGCAAGACTGCTTGGTTTTGATGGTATAATGTCCAATTCCATTGATGCAACATCTTCAAGAGATTTTATGATTGAATTTACATCAAATATGGCATCAATAATGATAACATTGAGTAGAATATCCGAAGACCTTATTATTTGGTCCTCCCAAGAATTTGGTTTTATTGAAATCAGCGACAAACATGCGTCAACATCAAGTGCCATGCCTCAAAAAAGGAACCCTGATCCTCTTGAAATTACAAGATCCAAAGCAGCTATTGTAATTGGAAATCTTACAACGATTATGACAATACTGAAATCACTTCCTTCTGGGTATAGTAGGGACTTGCAAGACACAAAGATTCCATTTTGGAATTCTGTCGAATTAGTAGTCTCATCACTAGAAATCATGAATGACATCATAAAGTTTCTGGTAGTAAAAAAAGATAAAATGAAAAGGGCATCGATAGAAAGCTATGCGATATCCCTCGATATTGCAGAGATATTGGTTACAAAATACAAGGTACCTTTTAGAACCGCGCATCAGTTGGTCGGGGCACTAGTAAATCTTTCTGCAAGCAAAAATGATAAGATACCTTTCAGTTCGTTGTCGAGTGGTGATATTAGAAATGTA
The DNA here is from genome assembly GCA_035250685.1 of Nitrososphaeraceae archaeon. Taxonomy (GTDB): domain Archaea; phylum Thermoproteota; class Nitrososphaeria; order Nitrososphaerales; family Nitrososphaeraceae; genus TA-21. Next base: position 18,159 of record DATFEX010000014.1, read on the forward strand.
TTGTCAGAGATGAAAGTCAATATCACCCCTGACAAAATAATTAGTGCAATCAAAGACATTGACTCAGGCAAGTCCATAAGAATCCGCAGTTCTAAAGGGTCCGTGAATCCAAAGGAACAGACTAAAATAATAAGAATAAACAAGTTGCAATTACAAAAATATTCAAACGAAGTTCAAAAAAGGAAAAAAGGAATGGATCTGGTAAAACAGAACATAGAAGGCACAATAAAGAAATTGGTTAGTGCGTAATTAAGTTTGTATCTTTAGCATTGCATCAATAATTCAGGAAAGTGTTGATTTTAGAGTTGCCCTCAAATCAACAAAGGCGGTCTTGCGTTTTCCGGTGATAGTATCTATGTTAAGTAACAACAGTGTTAGGTGTCCAAGTGTGTTGGCTTAGTGTTTTTTCCGAAGGCATTGTTGTTGCCTACATAGTTAGAGATAATATAGGTTTAAACGTGATAAACTACATATTATCATTTTCACAGTACAATTAGTAACTAGTGCAAATAGTGTATATTATGATAATATCTTAACCTTACAAATAAAATAATGGCTGGTGCAAATGCATTTTAAATATAACCATGTGATGGTCAAGATCATTACCACATTCAAGTATCAGCCGACATCGACTATATTTATCTTATCAAGGAAGTCTAAATAATGTTAATAATTTGATAAAAATATAAAACATGATGAGAAGATCAAATCGGATGTCACAAGACAATTCAATCGAAAAGTCAACAATATGTATCAAATCGGAACTCTATGAAGAGCTAATGAAAGAAGCAGAGGAGAAACTCTATAATATTAAAGATCACATTGAGAATATTATAGATAGACATCTGAACAGGAATAAAATGATTAGCAAAATGTGGCCGGGATTGCAAATTGCAACGGTTGATGATAACACGATTGTTGTGATTAACATTAGTAAGAGAAAATTTTATGATGTGAAATTGCACGATAATTATATTCGCTGTGAACAGGACAAATCCGCAGGTTGCGACCATACTGCCTTTGTTTGGATGCAAGCTGAGGATCTGGAACTAGACAATAAATTCTAATCTAACTCAACTTGACGTTTCAAAATTCCAAGTACATTGATATTCCCTTTGTTGCAGATAGACTAAATGAAAATCTGTTTGCACTTTTTGAATCATATATAATATCATACAGTTAGGAGAGCAAACCTATCAATACAGATTTTTGAACATGGAGTCTATTCTCGGCCTCATTCCACACGACTGATTTTTTTCCATCTATAACATCCGACGTAACTTCTTGACCTCGTTTTGCGGGTAAACAATGCAAAAATATTGCATCGTCCTTTGAACAACTCATTAGTTTTCCGTTTACTTGATATTTTGGAATAAAAGCAGATCTTCTTTTTGCGTCTTCTTTTTCGTTTCCAATAGAAACAAATGTATCCGTTACGACAACATCTGCATCCTTTACGGCATTAGTTGGTTCTCTCAATATAGTAAATCTAGAGTTTTTTAATTTTGCTTCAGCTGTTACTAAATCGAGTACTGTTTTAGGAGGTTCGTAGCCTTGAGGGATTGCAGCTTTGATATCAATTCCCATTTTTGCACATCCAATTAGCAAGTCATTACAAACGTTATTTCCGTCACCGACCCACGCTAACGTTAAATTTTTAAAGGTTTTTTTATGCTCTAAAATAGTCATGAGATCAGCAAGAATTTGACATGGATGGTACAAATCAGACAAGCCATTAATTACAGGAATCTTGCAATTCTGTACCAAATCCACTATTGTTTCATGAGAATACACTCTCGCCACTAGACAATCTACATATAAAGAAATGGTTTTTGCAGTATCTTCGATAGATTCGCCTCTAGAGAGTTGAAGATCATTGGAATTTAGATATATTGTATTACCACCCAGTTGAAACATTGCCGTTTCAAAGCTCAAACGCGTTCTAGTTGAAGGCTTTTCAAACATTAGTGCAAGCGTCTTCCCAGTCAAAGACTGATTGTTACTATTCCGATCTTTGATCTTGAGCTCGATCGCATGTTCAATTAAACTTTGAATTTCGTTTTCGGTTAGATCCGCGATACTACGCAGATATTTCTTACTTAATGAGATCATTTATATCATCATCAGTTAAATAAACAACTTCGTCGTCCTTTTCATTTTCTTTCTCTGGTTCGGACTTATTTTTACTCTTGTTTTCCTTTTTGTTCATTTCTTTTTTAGTGTCAACTTTATCAAATATACTCTGTTTACTGTCATCAGTATCCTTTTTGTCTTTATCATCCTTAAAGATTTTCTTAAACAAACCGCCTTTCGGTTTTGTTTCAATTATTTTCGTTTTTGATTCCGTTTTTGATTCCGCTTTTTCTTCGGTAAAATGATTTAATCGATCATCAAACTTCTGGTCATCATCAGATTTGGTTGGCGATAATTCTGAAGTTTGTGGCAATGTTACTTGTTTCTCTATCTCAACTGTCTCCAATACCTTGTCAACGTTGCTAGATGGCGATTCAAGTTTTGCATTATCTGATGCCAGATTCATATTTGGAATCTCAATGACAGGTTGAGCCTTACTGGTATTGTCTACTTTCGAATCGTTTGATGGTGTCAGAATTTTACCAGTTTTATCATATACTTTATCTTTGAATATAGAATCAAGAAATCTTTCGTGATCAAACTCTTCCAAATCCCCATAGCCTTGTCCCATTCCAAGATACAGAATTGGTTTATGCGTCAGATAAGCGATAGAAATTGCAGCTCCCCCTTTAGAATCAGCATCACTTTTTGTCAGTATCGAGCCGTCATACTTTGTGTACTCAAAAAATTCTCGGGCCTGATTAACAGTATCGTTCCCAGCTAGCGAATCACCAACAAATATTTTCATATCTGGTTTTATGACTCGGATTATTTTACTAACTTCCTCCATTAGATTTTTTGACGTCTGCATTCTACCAGCAGTGTCGATTAATACAGCTTCAATGTAATTCTTTTTTGCGTGCTCCAATGCATCCCTTGCAACTGCAGACGGATCGGCACCGTATCTTTGCGAAATTACCTTAACATTTAGATTGTTACCATGTTGGGTAATCTGCTCAATAGCACCAGCTCTATGTGTATCTGCTGCTGCCAGAATAACTGAAATACCTTTGTCTCTCAATAATTTGCAAAATTTTGCAACTGTAGTAGTTTTTCCTGTACCATTGATACCAAGAAAGACAATAGAATATGGACCAGATTTGGATTTTTTCTTATCCAAAATAGCCTGAACGATATCAGTCTTGACATTAGTCGACATAAATAACTCATGTAGGAATGAGTATAATTTTGTCGTGATAACTGCATCAGAATTTTCATTCCTTTCAAGCTTTAACTCCAGTATCTCTGTTTTTATTTTTGAAGTCAAGTCATCTACTATTTCATGAGCTACGTCATTTTCCATAAGACTAATCTGTAATTCGTCAAGAATCGAGTCTATATCCTTTTTAGAAATTGATTTTTGACCAAGATTCTTTGCTGTTTCAGAAAATATTTTTCTTAGTTTTTCAAACAACCGGAGCGCAATCCTACCTCTTATGAGTTCGTAGCTCTCTGTGATTTTTGCATCTCAACATTTACTTCATTTTGGAGTTGATTCATGCGCATTGCAATTTGCTCTTTTTGTGATTGTATTTGCTTTAATGCAAGTTCAAATTCCTTGATTCTTAATTCCACGTAATCTTTCGCATTTTCCTTTGACTTTTCAATAGTAACGCCTGAACCAACATTAACAAGTAGATTTCTTACTTGAGGAACCGTGACCTTAAGATATACACCAATACCTATTGGGACAAGAGATTCATCCTGATTAGTAGAAGATAATTGTTGTATTGCCTCTGAAGCTAGATGGGCCTCTGTTATGAGTCTGGTGACGGTAGCTTCTTTTGTTAAAATGTCATTCATATAAGCTTCAAGGATTTTTGATTGTTGGAGCATCTCACTGATTTTTTGTTCAGATGAAATTTGTTCGTTAGAATTTTCTCTAGAGGTCATCTTGATACATTTTCTGAGCAAAAAACGGGCATATAACTTTGACTAAAAAAGTTTAGCAGCCCGTAAGAAGTTGTAAAGTGTATGGAACAGAAACTAATGATCTATTCCTTGCCCTTCTTTGAAATAATATAGAATCCATGAGTAGAGATCAGGAAGGCAGCCAAGGACATCTTTGTTGCAAAGACTAAATTCCAGGGTGTATCAGGATTTGGATAAGGGATGCTGATGTTATCCAAATTAATGCTTCCACCAAGTGCATTAAGTGTTATTAGCGAACTCCATACAACAAAATTATAGACAAATTCGTAAAGTGCAACTATTGCTATTGCCAACACTATCAATTGAAGTATTGAGCGCAGAGCAGGCGAAACTTCTTTTACCTTATCACCACCTAATTTGGTAACACAGTACCACGAGATTACTGAAACAATCATCAGGTAGGTAACTAGTTTTGAAAGGCCCTTGAATGGAAATTCAGTTTTTACCAAAATCTCACCTATTACAATTTTTCCAGTCGCAGCATATTCAACAATGCTAAGATATAGAGCGTAAAATGTAATAGCAGTCATCAAGATTGCAGATATATAGAAAACTATCAGGTATACGGTTCTTGCCGATATTTTTTTTTCAGTTGAATAGTACATGATTGGAATTGTAATATTTGACAAAGGCTATCAAATATAAAATTATTCTTGTAATAGTGTAGGTCATGGTTTCATTTCTGAGATTCTTAGTAAGAATTCTCAATCAGACAAACACAGTTGCACTAGATACATATTCAGTTTGGCTGGATAAACCACTTAATGCGCGTATTAGTATGCTCACATGAGGCAGACATTGATGGCATATATTCTGCCTCTGTTGCATTGATGAAGTATCCGAGAGCCAGGCTCTCATTCCATAACTACGGGCTGGACAATTTTAGAAAAATGTTTGACTATATTAAGAATGAATCTAAAAAGTCAAAAAAAGGCGTTGCTATCATCTCAGATCTTGGCATAAACGATGAAGACACATCTGCCCTAGCTTTAGATTCTATCCATTACTTGAAACAAAGACAGTGGACTGTTCTTTGGGTTGACCATCATCCCTGGCAAAAAGAATCTCTAGCTACTTTGAGAAAAATCGGTAATCTGTATCATGATTCGACTGGAAGAAAATGTTCTACTGAAATAATGTATGAAAAACTGATGCACAACAACAAGATTGCTGAGCAGCTAAAATTGATAGCGCATAGTTCGGACTTTATGGTAGATGTCAAGAATCATGATTCTAGAGTTTCTGAATTAATCCATTTTTACAGAAATAGTCCTGATTCTAAACAAAAACTTGAGTTCCTGGCTCACGAAGCTGCGAAGGGAATATTATGGAATACTCGAATGCAAAATGACTACGTGAAATTCATTAAAGTCGGCGAGCGTCACAAAAGAAAATCATTAGCAACTCTGACTAGAAGAAAAATACTATCATTTAACGTTGCCTTTGTATTTACATACCCTTATGTCCAGTCAAGTCTTTTTGCTAATGAATTATTCTCTAACTCAAAGTTTGATCTAGTGTTTCTCTTTAACAAGCACGGAAAAGTTAGCATAAGGAGAAATACTGAAAGAATTTCATGTAGCAAGATAGCGTCGCATCTTATTGAAGGCGGCGGGCACGAATTTGCGTCAGGTGGAAGGTTGAAAAGTAACCCAAAGGATTTTTCCTCAAGTATCAATGAGATGGGACAAGCGGTTATCAAATCCTTAAAGTGATTGTCCTGTTTCAGCCAAAATACCGCAATTCATTCCCAGAATTGAATTTAAATGGAATTTGCGAGATAAACAATTAAATTTCAATTCAATTAATGACGGTTGTGACTAGCGAAAATCCTGTGGGTAATGTAATTTACGAATGCATGAGATGTGGTACTCCGGTAACCAATGAAGAACTTTCCAAGTTGCCTGAAATAAAGTGCATTTGTGGATTTAGAGTATTTCGAAAAGCAAGACAGCCGATTGTAAAGCAGCTAAAGGCAATCTAGTATAGAATTCACCTTTTTGACAGTAAAGACGGGCGAGCTACCGAACGCTTATTTGTTAGAATTCAGGTATATGATTATAGATGAAAATAGTCTGTCCGGATTGTAGAAAGGCTGCTGAACTCTCAGATGACTTTAGTTTTGTCAAGTGTCAGTTCTGCAAGCTAGATATGACTTATGGAGAATATGTAAAATACGTAGCGTATAGAGATGTGAGATATAGAGACATTCTTAGTGATTACAAGAAATAAGTTACCATGATTGGTAGCTCGAATCACTTCTGATTGGTCCTTATCAGGGTTCTGTTACAGTTTACATTTGGTTAAATTCCTACAATAAGATGGAGTGCAATTACTTAGATCTCCCTCACATGATTAGAGGAATTTTATTTTTTTATCATAGTCGAAATTATAGATAATACATCTCTATCCTTTATTTGATAGTCACCAGGCAACCTTAACCCATTTCTCACATCTACTGCATATACAATGCCTTTGGACAATTCAGTATGTATATCACTTGCGAGATCCTGTACTGTAGAACCATTCTTCATCAGAAAAGCGTCAGGAAGTATGTTACCTTTCTTATCGGACAATTTGTTTGGATCTGAGACTGGATATACGACATTCATATTTAATAATTTGAAGACAGCGATGTTCAGTGCAAACTGTACTCCTGTTCTGAGATATTCACCCAATACATCCTTCCGGATAAAGTTGAGTGCCCACTTTTGCTTTTCATTAAGTACAGTATTCTCGAAAATATCAAAAATTTCATCTCCCGGAGAATATTTTATCAAACCCCTATTCTGTGCCCTTCGCAGTGTCAGCTCAGCATCGGCACTTGATGGAATTACGAACATATGCTTATTGTGTTCACGAAGTCTATTGAAATTTTCAGCGGCAGTTGGTAAATCTATCTTATTTGCAACAATTAACGACGGTTTTGATATTTCTCTCAGGGTTGAAATAAATTTCCTACTCTCATCCGGATCTAGTTCATGAATGTTCCTATCTGCCAGATTATTTTCAACGATTGATTGTTTTACATGCCATTCCTTAACTCCAATACCTCCAAAAATTTCAGTTATAGCACGGGCAGTATCCATTCCAGTATTTGTCATCCTTGAAATTTTTTCTCTATTTCCTTCAAATAATTTTAGGTACCATAAGACCAATTCCTCTTCTATGTCCGATACATCAGCTATGGGATCTCCTGCTCCAGCTTCTGCTATTTTTCCTGATGCATCTATACTTCCAGAGGCATCAACAATGTGAAGTAATACGTCAGATTGAGCAGCAACTGATAAGAACTGATTACCAAGACCCTTACCCTCCCATGCGCCTTTAATAAGTCCCGGGAGGTCAATTAACTCCACAGGAATAAATCTCCAGCCATCTTTACATAAAGAATTTCGGGGATTGTCCTGGACTCCGAATTCCTTGTGAACACACAAAGTAATTACATGAGCATTTCCATGAACTGGTTTCTTAGTTGTGAACGGATAGTTTGCTATTTCTTCATTTCCCAAAGTGGCAGAGTTAAAGAAAGTAGTCTTGCCAGTGTTTGTTTTACCGATTAAACCAATTCTTATCACACATCTATTATTTTGGCTTGATTATTTATATTTAGCAACTAGCTTGACAAAAAATGATATATCAGTTAAAAGTACCTATGATGAGAGATCACAACTTTCTACACAAAGTTCTATACGAACCAAATAGAAATTTCTATAGGGAATAACTTACGTTTTATTCCATCTCAAGGCTTTAATAATTATGTAATGAATCTTTTATATCGGCTAATATGCACACACAATTAGGATCTCAAATAAAGAAAGTTTTAGTTATTGGACTTGGGCAACTTGGGTTACCTGTAGCAAAATATGTGAAGGAAAGAGGATTTGAAACTTTTGGATATGATATTAATTCCCTTAGAATGCGAGATGCAGAAAAGAATTTTGGAATAAAAGGAATAGAACAGTTTGATGATATTGATGTTTTTATTCTGTGTGTATCAACCCATGATCCCAATGATGAGTATACTCCTTTTGTAGATGGCCTATTTTCATTGGCTCAAAAAATATCAAGAGAAGCAAAGAATGGTTCGCTTGTTTCCATTGAAAGTACAATACCTAAAGGCACTTCAAAGAAAATATTTGAAATGCTTAATCACAGACTTCATGTTGCTCATGCACCTCACAGGTGGTATGCA
>DATFEX010000015.1:0-11474 GCA_035250685.1 Nitrososphaeraceae archaeon
GGTATAATAAAGTTTAAGGCATTTATAAAGACGTATTGATAAATATGAAATTAACTTCTTTTCCTAAATTCCGGGCATCCGCATCTACAACTTGTAGAATCATCTATCGCCCTGGCATGATCTTTTCTGAAATGACCGCAGACGCACATTTCATATTCGCCGTACATGGGATTGAAAAGGGATGGATTTGAAAATAAAAGAGGGAACTATTGACCTGCAGGGTCGCCAGTTTGCCCTCTAATTTCTCCATTAGGATTCGCTTCGGTATGAACATTGATGTAAAGCGTACCGTTTGATCCTGCAGTTATTAAATCAGCAACTGGTTTGCCGGCTAGTGGTCCCTCAAGCTTGTCTGCTGTAATTATGCCATTTTCTGAAACCTCATTCATGGGTGTATCATATTTGAACAAAGTAACTACTATAGGACCGTTTTCGCCTGTTTTACCAAAGTGTACGTGTCCTGCGGTAACACCTTCTATATTTGTGGCATTTAGGCTATATGGAATCGAGTCCATTCCTTCTATTTTAAATTCAACCATACCGGTCGCCTCTGTCTGGACTGGAGGTACTTCATCATCTCCTGTAAGGTTTATTGAAATTATTTCTTGTGCAAATACCAAACTTGTTGGTATTAAAGTTGCTAGTATCATCAAAGTTGCAACAATAACCGTCATTATATTTGAATTTGGTTTCATCAATCAAAGTAGCGTATTATTATATTTAAGGTACTTCAAGCACCTAGAAGTAATAGGAACCTAAGAACTATTGCTGAAAATCCATATTAATAGGATAGTTGTTTATCTTGTTGAAGTTAGTGAATTAAGTGCACAAACTTGTTCGCTTAGTACGGCAGTTTTATTACATCCAATTTTAATGTCCATAATTTTTGAACAATATAAGCAAATTGAAACAATAAAAGAATCTGATTCAACACTGTAAATCATTATAAGTTAATTTGAGTTGTACATGATATTGTAATACATGACATCTGTCTCAGTTGTGGGCATAGGAAACATGATCATAGTTTGGATGGATCTCGCTGTCTCAGGCCATACTGCCCTTGTTTACAATTTAAAACAACATTCATGCAATATGGATCGAACTCATAAGAATGTCCTCTGCATTTGCGAATTAACCAATGTTACGAGCTGTTATTAAGCGTCGCGTCTCATATGATAGATGGTAAATACTAAGACTGAAAATCACGAAGTGGTAGCAAGATGAAATGTTCAAGTGTCTTTAAGTAAAATAGTTTCAATTGTAGACGATGAACCAGATATTACGGCACTATTTCATGACGCCATAATGAGTATAAACGGTATAACCGTATTCGCTTTTACAGATCCCATATTAGCGCTTGGACATTTTGAGAAGAACAAAGATAACTATGTGTTAGTAATATCTGACTTTAGAATGCCAGGATTAAATGGTATGGATTTTTTGAGAAGAATGAAGGATATGAATAAGTATGTAAGAACAATTTTGATGACCGCCTTTGAAATAGATAATACTATATTTCGAGATTACACAAAACGGAAAATCATAAATGCATTTTTTCAAAAGCCAGTAAGGTTAACTGACCTTATCGAAGAGGTCCACACGCAAATACATTATTATGAAATTCAGAAGAAATATCCTATCCATCGAAAATGAACTTTTGCTTACATGACTCAATCGAAATTTATATTTTATAATTATTTATCTAATTAACTTTTATGTTTCTGGTAACAGGGATCACAATAGAATTCGATTAGATCACCCTCTCAAATATCATAACTTATTTTTTTGGTAGGAATTTCACCGCAATAAGTACGCTGATCGCTGCAGTATTTTCTTATGATTAAGGGTCTTGAATGTGTTACTTTTCGACTTACCTCTAAGGTTGATCCTTGAGTTTTTCTTGTGATATTATTCATCTTGTCTTATTGGGTTCATTTCTTTTTACTTTTGACTTAATGTCTAGTTTGTTTATCATAAAAAGTATCCTTTCCATGTTTCATTGAATGGTAACTGGTTACTGTATTGTCCTTCTTTAATTCTGCTATTATGTTAGGATCGTTAACTTTATTTCCTTGCTTATCCTGGTATTTCCTTCTGCACTTGCCTGTGATAAATGAGGTCTCTAGCTTACCTGTCAATTTGCCTTTTATCCCTTCTGTCGGAGCTTCACCTTTAATACAAGTAAATTGAGAAACTTTATCTTAAAATATCGCGAACATTATAAGTAAAGTATTGAGCAAGATTTTTGGACAAGGTGAACTAGAAATAAAATGAGAAAGATAAATTGGGGTTCTCTAAATTCAGATAATGCACTAATTAAGCATTTAACAGATCAAACTATAGGAATAGGCGAGATTTTTGCAATTTTGGCACTTGCGATACCAACGATTGCAATAATATTGATGTTTGTGTTAGAAAAATGGTAAGATAATAATTACTTACGAAAAACTTTTCTATTCTCACAAGAAATAAAGTGTGATGATATGACTATATCTGTGAGAGGGGAAAAATAAGGAAATGGGAATAAAAATAGTGCGTGATCGGCATGGTAATGCAGACGCTGTAGGGACTCCTATGGGTACCTACGTAGGCTTTTTCATTGCTATTCTTTTATTTGTACTTGGGACTATCTTGCTGTATTCTGGTAACTTAGTAGGGATGCTTATTCTGGATATAACAGCAATCATAATAATATACGCTAGCTTCCACCACATAAAAGAAGCGAGGACAAGTAAACTTAGGAAATCAGGTTATGGCGTCTGATTAAGACTTTTAAACATAAAGTGATTATTCAGGCAACTCAAAAAATTAAATAACATATTTTTCTCTTAATAGCAGATACGATGTCTGATTTGGCTTCGAGAAAAACACTTGCAATTGACTTGGACTCAGTACTTGCAGATACAATGGTTATTTGGGTAGAAGAATTCAACAAACGAAACAATTCAAGTATAATCAAAGACGATATCATTTCCTGGGACATTTCAAAAATACTTGATATTTCGATTACTGAGGTCTCAGACATATTTACATACATTTGGGATGGACGCTGGAAAGATATCCCTTCCACAGAACCATCCATTGGTAATATTGTAGCAGACCTTCATAGCAAGGGATTTAGAATCTCAATTTTGACCAAGAGATATCGATCATCGGTGGGTAATGTTATAAAATGGCTGGATATTCACAAAATTCACTGCGATGATCTCTTATTCGTTTATGATGATGCTCCAAAGACAAATTATCCGTTTGATATCTTAGTCGATGATGCACCCATAAATTTTAGTCAACTAGTTCATCCAAGAAAAGGAATTCTATTTAATCAACCATGGAACAAAAATTTCACATGGCCCATCAGAATCGATGCATTAAGCGAAGTTATTAATCTAATTTAAATACAATAAATCAGAGCAATTAATACAATTTTTCATGACATATTTTTAATATTTGTTGTCTACTCATAGCCGATGGCGGAAGATGAAGACGCAAATATAATCTCAGAAGTGGAGAAAAAGAAGGCCAATCCCGAAAAAGAAAACCTAGACATGGTTATCGATTCTAGCAAATATGCAGTAGGCGGAGAATCCAAAGAGGTTCCAGCATCAGTAGATGAAAATAAAAATTTTATTCATCGAGGAGAACAGAACTTATCAAAAAAAAGAAGAACATAAAGAAGTAAAGACGCCTCGATTCAAACCGACAATTTATCAATCTTTAGTGTTACTTAATGAATATGGAGCAAAATGATGAGTGCAAACGAAGCCATCATAAGTTGAACATGCACACAGATGTATTTATTCACAAAAAAAATTACGACATTAATTGTACTTGGTCTAAATGCGATTGCCATATATTTAAGTGGTAACGGTTTAAGTTTTTTCCTGATTCTCCACACGAATAGTTAGTTTTACCAACTCTTCTTCTAGAACTGAAATTTTAATTTGTGACAATATATTTTGCCTGAGGGTGCCTATTAGGTATCTAGTAGTATTATTAGTTGCTCGTTTTTCCTATTTTTCATATTTCAAATAAAGTTTGTGCCTTTTTACAACCAATGCGTTATATTCTCCAAAATTCGTTCCGGTCTTTTCCATTTATGCAAGGATTTCCTCGTCAGCAATTCTCAATTGCGTAATTATTGGATCTTCGCTCAGTTTACCGCTATTCTTGTTTCATACTTTAATTTGATTTTTTGACTTAAAAGGACGGATTCATATTCTAACACCTTCTGAATACCAATTGCCATGAGGCTCCTCGTGAAAAACTATTATTACTTCCTTCTTATCTATTTTCAAAATTCGACAGGTACTTTCAGTTATCGCTTCGGACAATCTGTCCTTTTCTCTTTGGTTTCTTCCGCTGAACAGTGACACAGTGATTATGGGCATAATTTATTAGCAAACAAGAAACTTATAGACCCTTTGTTGCTAGCACTGATAGTAACGGATGCGGGCTTGAGTTTGATCTACCCCGCCCTAACGATGTATATAAAAATTAATAGCAACTAAAGACATTTCGGAAATTAAATTTCATCAGAAACGAAAAAAATTTTTTTATACCATTTTGTCCTTAATAGTATTTACTTAAACGCACTGATAGGAGAGTTTTTTTATATCTTGGCGAGGAATACTAGTAAACGAAATATAAGTTTGCCATTGTTCCCTCCTGCCAGCTATCCTATAACATTATTAAATTTTGTTGTAGATGAAATTAATGCAACATGCATTTTAATCGAAAGGATAAAGTTGTTGTATGTCAGCACTGTTTCTATACTGACAGTATTTGCGCCTTTTATAATGCAAATAGATATTGTGTAGAATGTTTGTGCGATCATGCCTGTTGTCCCGAATGTAATTCTGGATATCATTCAATTACAATAGTAGATTAAGATCCGGTTAAGACCGTCGTAATTATTTATTTCTCATAATACAAAATTAAGTATTACCATCACACCGTGGTACTGATGGGAGGAACTTAACATAGTGCTTGAGTCCCTCCTCCCGTCAGTTTGAACTGTTTTATTCAATATTAGACTATATACTTTCACGCAAACATAAACTGCCTGTGGGTCAAAATAGGATACCACCATATTGACCCACGCGTTTATGCCACAACTTTTTTATAATTTATTGACGTTCCTTTTACAAGTGTCGACAAGTGCCAAGAGCACGCGCGTGGCTGGTGGGCTTTTCTCGGATTAGCCCATCAGTTTCAATGCTGTAACACGAAAAGCGATCAGCAATGCTGGTCGCCTTGAACAATTTAATTTATGCTCGCAGTTCTTTAATTCGAAAGTCCTATTAATAACCACAACTCTCTATAAGAGTTGGTAAAAAGTTTAGGTCTGACGATGATACTTGCGTTGGTACTTTCAGGTCTGGGTCACATTTACTTAGGATTTGTAAAAAGAGGAATTATCATTCTGTTTGTCGGAATAGTCATTTGGATTGTCGTTTCGTTACTTATTCCGATTCCTTTCAGTTGGTTAATAGGAATTCTTTATTGGATCTGGCAAATGTGGGATGCGTACAATCATTATAAAAAATTGAGACCGCAAGAGCCTCAGGGAAGATGAATTTTGTCTGAAGAAAGAATCGGAGATAAGTTTCTTCGCAAACTCTACGAAAAGACAGTGAATAACGGGGCAGAAAATATTGATAGAGAGAAGATTGGAAAAGAAATCGGAGTATTAGATGTACAAATGGATAATTTGGTGGACGAATTGACCGCTGAGGGATACATAAAGAAATTAGGTCGGACAAAAATTTACCTGACCGATGACGGAAGAAAGAGAGTAGAAATTTAAATTAGTGGTCTGATTACTATCGAATTGAAAATAAAAACAAAAAAAGACGTTGAAGGTGTTAAAATTTGTGCAAACCCTCTGTGTCATCACAGTAATAATGACCATTATTCTCCACTTCATCCAAAGTCTGCTGGTGACCTTATGGATAGTTCTTGCGCATTATGTCCATGCGAAAAATTTGAAGAAGTTTAAATTATGTTCCTCAGAAAGTCTCCTCTCTGTAAAGCACTTGTCATGATTAATCTTCCTTGTTGACACTTATGATATGGAACAAATTCCTAAAACAATATATTAGTAATTATGACGGGAGTTCTATTTGGATTGATGTAGCCAGTGGACTTGTAGGTCCCAAATTCGAGCGCGAAGATGAGCCGACACAGGGAGAAATTGATATGTTACTTAGTGAAGTACCTGAATAGCCCGAGTCTGCGGTTTAGGGGTTACCATCAATAGTAAGCAATTAAACTAATTCAATGAAAGTGAGAGAAATAAATTAACTCATCCGAAATATGCTTTCCGGCTTTATCTTTAATATGGTCCTTTCTTCTCCTGGAGATCTGCGGGGATATTTGTCTTTATCAATATACCTTTTTGCCAACTTGTCAATGTGTAGTTCAGCACGATCTCCAGTAATTTGCTCTATAACCACACCCCTGATAGTAACCATATGATACGGATTATTTGGGTCGACTGTTGCTAAGGCGACTCTGGGATCCCGAGATGTATTCTTTTGTTTTAATGTTCCTTTTGGAGTATTAACAAGGATATAGGCGTCTTCAATATCTACCCACGTTGGTGTAACTTGAGGAGAGCCGTCTTTCATTAATGAGGATAAATACACAAGAGTCTTACTTTTAAAAAGTCGTCGAATATCAGGATCATCTAGATTGGCATTTGCCACAATTGAATACTCACATCATTTCTAATAACTGTTTTTAAAAAAGAGGAATTTGAAAGTACGCTAAATGAAACAAAAGAAATATGGCTATAAATCATACTGCCCAATACGATATAATTATATATTTTTCTCTAGATAAAATACTAAGAATCTCGTTATCTAACCTTACGTCTGTAATTCTTGCAAACTCTATTGAAAACTAATTGCATTACTATCCTTTTTTCATTATTCGGTTCTGGAAGGTTCATACTAAAGATGAAACAATATGAGTATACCAGTTCGCCCACCTTAATAGGCAAGGCTGAGGTATCATTATTTACCCATTTAACGATTGTTCCTTTCTCAATAGTTATCTCAGTGGACTAAACCAAAACATCAAGTATTGGCAATTGATAAGAGAAAGATAAAAAACGATGTTGTATAAACACAAATGTGGATCTAGAAACTGACTCCTGTAATTGTGGCCATCAAAGGTCGAATCACCAACATTTGATAGGGAGAGACAGGCGATATCCATGTCAAAAATGCGCATGTCTTGACTTTAGAAAAAAATAGTTCAAATCATGGATCTTTCTATAACGGTGGCTCCGTCTGCCTCCTGAGATATCATTTTTGAAAGGAACAGTACCGCAGATTACGCATACTCTCACAGCGTATCTTTTAATAATCTCATTCTTACCATTACTGGTTATACTGGATCCAATCAATTCTGATTTCAGATTGCAAAGTTGTTTTCGTATTATTCTTATTTTTTTTATTGACAATTTAGCCTTTCATCGCTAGTTTTCGTATAATTTTGAGGCAACATTTCTTAATTCAATCCAACCTCATCGAGGTGGTTGTAAACCTTTCTTTATTGTTTTGCGGTAGTTTCATTTAACATGGCCTGACAGAAAATCTCAGCCATTACTCGATTATCGGTTGTCATATTTTTAATAAAATCGGCAGCCGATTCATTAAGGATCTGAGTTTCATTTCCTAGTATTATTCTTCCATTAGTACAAGTCCCGTTGTCAGTCAACAGGCCGTAAACATTGGAAGAAAAGAATATCATAATTGCCAGATACACATGCACGCGTGACACGATCAATTACTATTAGTTTTTAACTTTTTTATAATTTGTTTGTCTATATTTGATAACGCAAGTTTACAACCATGGAAACTCAGAAGTGATGGGATCCCGTCACACTAAACCGCAAGGGATCCTATCAAACCATTTTATACTTTGTTGATGTTAGTAAACACAAGTGTCAACGAATAGTTGTAACTTTTGTTAACGATACTAGCGTAGATTACTTGACAATAGCTTATTTAATTCACCCTTTTGTTGGGTTGATTATTTTCAGTTTGCTAAAGAAAGAATAAGTATCTTTAGGATGATTTCAATTTGAAATGGATCATAATACTAAGATTAGTAGCAGCAAACTTTACTCCGGAAAAATATCGATTCGATTAGACAAGTATTACTTGGGTAACAAAATTATCAAAAAGGAGATAGTCGAACATTCAGACTCAGTGGGCATAGTTGCATTGGATGACAAAGAAAACATAATACTAGTAGAACAGTTCCGAATAGCTGCCCGAAATAGTTTGCTGGAAATTCCGGCAGGTAAAATCGAAAACTGTGAGACTCCAAAAGTCGCAGCATTACGCGAAATGAATGAGGAAATAGGGTACACTGGAAATCTATCACCATTATTTCAATCCTATCTAGCGCCAGGATATGATACTGAAAAAATGCATTTTTTCTTGGCAACGGAGTTGAAAATTTCTAAAAAGAGGCTTCCACAAGATGACGACGAGGAGATAAGGATAAGGCGAATGACATTAAGTTCTGCTTTTAAAAAATGTATTTCCGGAAAAATAATTGATTGCAAAACCATCGCTGCAGTAATGATGATAATGAATCGGAAAAATGAATTGATAATGCGTAATAAATGAGGCCGTACATTGAAATGAAAAGTCTATAAAACAACGACGATAATATCTATCATGTCTCAAACAAAGTACAAGAAACTGTCTGGAAACGAATTGGATGAAATCGTCAAGAGTATGAGTGGATGGGAAATAGAAGATGGGAAACTCCAAAAAGTATTCAAATTTTCAAATTTTGTCGAGGCATTTGGTTTCATGACAAGAATAGCACTTGAAGCAGAAAAAATTAACCATCATCCAGAATGGACAAATGTCTATAATACTGTTTCAGTGAAACTTAGTACGCACGATGTGGATGGAATTACTGATTATGATATCAAGCTGGCAAAAATCATAGACAACACCACTCCTTAAGATTAAATCAACTTTGGTAAACGAACAAGAGTTACCATTCTCAAACTTAACTTTTGATTAATGTTTTATCTATTTACAGAATTGATACGGTCTATAGTAACTAAAAATTGGCTGATGGTATAATTAATGTTCTCTTGTATGATAGTTAAAAATGTCAATAATTAGTCTAGTCAGGTTACAATGATTCCTTGGGATTTTTGTCATTGATTAGTAACACATTCTGCATTAACCAATCGCAGAATTTTAACAATTTATCGTCAACTCTACACCATAGATGAATTGAGCCAGGTAAAATCTCTATCCTGCCTTGAGGAAAAATAATTTTCAAGCCTTCCTTACCTTCGTACATATAAGCATCCTGTGGAGTTACGTTTCCTAAAAGTTCAACTGCCTTTTGTTTGATCATATCTCTGGGTATCGGAAACCGTTTTCTGAATTTGTCTATCACCAGCCCTAAATTTTCCATGCCGTAGTTTCCAATATCGTAAATTTTTTGAGGATCTGGAAAATGAATGTTCAGATTCACATTGTATCTTGAACCAGTGAATTCTGATAATTGATTTACATATTGGTACGCACTATTAGGACTCTTCTTTAAGGCCTGTTTAATTTCGTTATCATGATATTTAATATTGTATAACAAATCTGAATGCAAACTAGAAAAACTCATCTACTGACTAGAACGTAATATTAAATAATATTATTGTATTGACTCAAACATCTCCATCCTCAATTTACATCTTGATCACCTGTGTTTTCATCTTGACCTTCACTACCTGGTGTTCCATCTGAAAGATTAATATCCACAAATTCGGGCCTATTCACGGGCGAGTTATTTCCTTCTATACGGTTAAGTTCAAAAACTTCAATACTTACTGTACATACCATGTACGGCTCTCCAGCATTTACTTCCATATTTGGGAACGTCATTACATAACTGACAGTAGTGTTATCTAGTCCTTCAGGATTTTCCGCATTGAATACTTTGACTTTAGTCTCATCTTTTACATTTATTAAGGTAGTAATGTCCTTTGTTGAATTGGTTATTCAAAACAAAGTGGCGGTAACCTTAAACACATCGTTTCCTATTCCAGTCTCTGCGGTCACCTTGTCAAGCTGACTTACATTTGCTAAAATTATAACAAATACTAAATGGACAATTATTCTATTCATTAAACGGTTCAAATGCATAATATTGAACATCGTACTTGATAAGGATTTTTCAAGAATCTATTTTCAAAAAAATAAAATATGATATAGGATATGCTAAACTTGTAGAATTTTATTGTGACAAGTGTCATGATTTTAGAAAGGTTGGAAGGGATGGATTAGGAAATAAGACCTTGATAAATTAAAATAACGAGATGTCTTGCATTTGTGAACTCAATAACTAATAGACATCTGTGACATCCCCAAAAAACTCTTGTATAGCCTTATAAAGAAGTTTTTCTTAAGTTTGGCAATGCCAGGACTCGGAAGAAACGAAAAAGTGGTTACCTTAGGCGTCTTTGTTCTAGGATTAACCAATATGTCTTGGATATTAATTGTACCGCTAGCCTTCGCCCAAGAGGCTGCACTTGTACCAGCTGCACAATTGTCTCATACCAAATCAATCCAACCAAATGTTACTAAGCCAGTATATGTTCCCATGAACTCGAATGATTACATCAATGGAGGTATTACACATAGTAGCACTAGAAATGGAGCTGATGTGATTGTCAATCAAGATGGATCTTACCTAATCATGGCAGCGGGTCAGGCGGGAAAGACTTCAGGTAATACAACTTGTAATGTTGATTTGTGGCTTAATCAAAATCGTGAACATATACCGAATAGTAACACTCGCGCTTCAGTCAATACCGTTAATGATACTATTGTACTAGTATCACAAGCAATTATGCCATTGAAAGCGAATGATACCATAAATACTATAATGTCAATATCTGCTACCGGCCAAGGTTGCGGTCTCCTTAATATTGCGTCATCTGACGAACCCAATATTCCTGCTATCATATTCACCATTGTAAGAATCGGCAATTGATAAATCGTCCTTAGATGCTATTAAAATATTATTGTTCTATCCGCATTTCGATAGTAGCGTGTAAATGTACTATCCAATAATTCTATTACTCAAATCAAATACATTTGAATCCAACATACGAATGACACTTAAATCCTATCCAGTAATACTATAGCACTATCATATGTTCGCAACCGATTCCAGTTCTGAACGAGCTACTAGCATTGAGGACTATCAAAATACATGTACCGAATTTATTATTGACATTAGTAGAGACTACAAAGATTGGGTAGATAGATATCAATTAAGCAAAAAAGAAGCAAACAATAGAAAAGAATCCATTGATAGTATTGTTGCAACCACCAATAAATGGATAAGAAATTTTGGTAATACCATAAAGAAGGTTGACGTGGTTATGAACGACGGTATAAATAAAATGGCAGAATCCACTGCTGGCTACC
>DATFEX010000016.1:0-3841 GCA_035250685.1 Nitrososphaeraceae archaeon
AAGAAGATCTACTTGCAATGCTAAGGAATCAATTAGGCGGTGATAACGCACAGTCACAAAGATTCTTCGAGGAAGGTACTAGACTCTTGCAAGAACGAACAGGACAACAGGGACTGTTTGATAATATCGTGCGAAATCAGAAGAAGAGCAGCTTCTAATTCATCAACCTTCTTTTTTGTAATAAAATAATTATTTAATTAATGCTAGAGCGAATGTTCCTAGTTAAGGTATAAGATAGACTAGAAAACTTGCTGCCACTATGCCAGCTACAATCAAAATTGTTATTAGAATTCCCTTTTTAGTAGTTCTCTTCTTATTTTGAGGAATGTCGCCATTTTGTGCCAAAGACTAATAATAAAAATCTCTTTGCATATAAATATCACACGCCTTCCGAATTCAAAGTGAAAATGTACATCTAAATGATTTTTGGTAAAACATTTAATCTTAGAAAAATATGGAAACATGCGACACTACCGTCAAAATATGATTCGTGGGATGGACGACCACGTAGACCTATATCAAAAATCGGTTTGATTCTTGCGGGAATTATAGGCGGGATCATTCTTTTAGCAGCAGTTTCACCGAAGTATGTCCCAATTAACTCATTTACAGATATACCTATGGAATACAACCCTAAAGGAATGTTATCATTTCTTTTGTATCTTTTCTCAATTCTAGGTGTGTTGTTATTTCTAGGGCACAAATTTGGAGTAAGAGTACCAGCATGGCGATGGCGTTTTTAATGGCCATAAATCCCCATCTTACCAGCGATAAGTTATGTCCCGATAACTTACCAGAACTTTCAAACTGAAAACGCTAATATATCGCTAGCGATATTACTAGTGATATGTTATCAAATTGGCTTGCCAGAGTTGGCAGTGCTATACCTAGAGGATTTTCACGTCATTATATTCTGCGTCTACTCGAAGAAGAATCTATGACCGGTAAGGAGATAATTGATAGAGCTATTCTGCAAAGTGGAGGAAAATGGAAACCATCACCTGGTTTAATTTATCCAATGCTAGGCAGGCTTTTAGAAGAAGGTCTTATAAGCGAGACTGATAGTGGCAAGTACAAAATCACTTCAAGAGGTATCGATATTGCCGCAGAAGCGGATTCTGTTCACAATATTATGCAAAAGCAACTGGATGTGGTAATGAAAGTTGGAAACGTTGGCAAGTTTATGGCTATGGACATGATAGACCGATTATCAGCTATTGGTTTAACACTTAGTTCTAATTTGGATAAAATGACTGAGCAGGAGAGAGAAAAATACAAACAGTTTCTGGTTAGCGAGCTCAAGAAATTACAAGAACAAGAAGGAAAGAAAGACGACTTGAGAATAGACTCTGAATAGCTGGATGTACTGAGATAATTAGGTAGAATAAGAATGGTACTTGAATGTGTCAAAAGAGTCAACGAGCTCGTCAAGCGTATGGGCCAACTAGAAGAAAATATATCTGTTGAAACTGAATACGTAAAAGAAGTTTATTCAAAGGCAAGCAGAGCTATGTCCGAGTCACAGCATTATTTTCTAAATGGTGTTCAAGCAGCACCTGTTACAAAATCCTACTTGTTGACTAAAAAAGGGATCGAAGTCGTTGGTGAAGATGCTATTCCAATATCCGACTTTATTGATCAGGCACTTTCCTTTGCAAATTATCCTAAAAAGAAGATTGAAGTCTTGATGGTATTAGCTAAACATTTAGAAGCAATGCCTATGAATTTATCGTAGATAGAAAAGTAAATGTAACTATTTGATAAGAACGTTATGTAAATAGATACATAGATACTCTTGTCTAATCACTAAAAAAATATACAACAAGTATTTCTTTAGTATTACCGTAAAATCTATGTTTTACTTCAGCAGGCACAAAAATGAACAAGTCTTTTTTTATCGAATATGCTTTTTTTCCTATTTCTATAAATCCATCCCCTTCTAAAACCAGATATACTTCATCTAACTGATGTGGTTCTTGCATATCCTGTTCGCCTGGTTTTAATCGCAGAATGCCTGCCTGCAAATGCTCAAGTTCAAAGAAACCAAGAAAGCCAGAACCATCCAAATCCATTTTAGGAATAAGACCTCTTATATCAATTAATTTTTCATTCATCTACATCTTTGATGTTATGAGTAAAATATAACATGATCATGCAAAGTAAGGGCGAATAATATTTCATGAGTACTTCTTTTTTGAATGTTCTAAATTTACCATGAAAATCATATCTTAAATTATTCTGAAATATTTTTGCGAACAGGTAACTAACAGGATTTTAATTAATCTCAGGCATTATAGCAGAAAAGAATTCTATGATTTTTTCTAGCAAATACTAGAGGTATCTTTGTATGTTATCTATTTAGGAATTAGATTCTTGCATTCAATTATTCAATTATCTTATTAAATTTGTTAAAGCATTCTAAATATACTTAGTATTAAATCTGATATTGAATTGAATAAGGGTAAAAAATATCATTTACTGGTCATCTCTTCGGTCATCGCTATTAGTATTACCGCGTTTATTTCAGCCCAACCAACCTATGCGTCTGAAATAACAATTTACTCTCCTTATTGGCTTGACTATGAAAAGGATCCTGGAGCTTCGTACTTTAAATATTGTGGCATTTTTGATTCCTGTTTTAGAAATGAAATAAGGCTATTTCCTTTTTTGCCCTTGACCACTAGTCAACAAGAAGTTAAGATAGACGAAGATATTAGTCCTAAAAATACCGTATCTTCTATGTTACCACTGAAAAACACTGTAACTTCTATAATACCATTTGAGTTGCCATTTCCATAGAGGGTAATTTTGGTAACGTTAGACTTGACAAAAGCAAAACAAAACTGCATTAGTATTTTACATGTTTTGTAAATTAATCTTGTGATAAAGTGACAAGAATTGAGTTAAGTATTTTAGTTAAACAAAATCACTCCAGGCGATTCATTATCCTCACATGACCACCTTACCTTCCAGTTGGTTCTAATTATGATTTATCAATTCATCCTCCGTTAGCATCCAATATCGTAGATTGCCAGATTCTGAGAAAAATATTCAGTTAACTACTACATGAGAGCGATATTAACTGGTCATTTTTACAAAAGTAAATCTGTAATTCTAGAGATGAATGAAGAAATCGCTTCGGAAAGGTCCTCAAGGAGGTTCATAATCATAGGCAAATCAAAATCTGAATTCTAGATGTGGTTGTTTGTATTTATTAGATAATTATCTTTATAGGACCGACTGACGGAAAACTGATGGTAAAATGTCGACTATTGATTATGGTAGAGCTGTACATATAATTGTGCACGGACAACGAGACTTGATAGACCCTATAAAACACAAACTTGCTTCATTAGGATTTGCAGACGATAAGTTAATTCCGGCCTCACTGCAAAAAGCTGGAAATGTTAGTGAATATGTTGCAATGGCTTGGCCTCCAATGCATGCCACGGAAATTATTCTCAGTGAAATAACGGGAATAAATCAAACAGAAGCAAAAGACAATGTTATGGGAGCTTGGTCAAACACAAGTCAAAAGGAAATCTCAAGAATACCACTGTCATAAATAAATAATGAAACATGCTGTTTCAAAAATAATCAATCTTCTTCAATATTATAGACTTCGTATTTCTTGAATGTCTTTCTAATTGGGAAGGCAAGATATGCGATATATTTTTAGCCTTCAAGCACTAATTATATGCATGAAAAATAATATTTGTTCATTGTGTAATTCACAGACATCGACAAAGGAATGTCCTAATTGTGGAAAACCTGTGTGCAAAGAATGCTCGAAAAGTTTTCCTTTTTCCGAAGATATATGTATAGAATGTGCCGCAAAAGT
>DATFEX010000017.1:0-14786 GCA_035250685.1 Nitrososphaeraceae archaeon
AGTTATTTTTATAATTTAGAAATTCCTTGAAAAAATTTAAGAAAATGCATCATGTGTGGATAATTATTCTTTAAAAATCTCTAACCTACTCTGAGTAAAGATTGGTCAAAATTAGAGATTCTGCCTTACTTCTATAACTTCTCCAACTATTTGGTTCATTGCAGCTTCGGCAATATCAAACGAATATTCTGCAGTTCTTCTTATGTGTTCGAGAATTAATTTCACATAGATGTTATTGTAATTCTTTGGATTCTTCTCCTTGTCGATTGTGGCAATAATGTCATCTTCTATTGATCTGATGTTCTCAGATTTGTCGACGATGCTATCTGCCAAGTAATAGTCTTTCCTAAGGAACGCTTCTATTGCATCACTTAGTAGCTGGAGAGATAAATCGCTCATCTTTAGAATCCTTTTCCGTAAATCCTCCGGAATGGTTCCTATCTGAGAACTCTTGATGGCAATTTCAGAAGCGTGGTCTGCAATTCGCTCAAGACTCCTGACTGCCGCACTGTAACTTAGACAATCTGCAGGGCTTTTCAACCCTATTGCTTTGAGCGTACTTTCATTCTGAGAAGCAATGACAAGATTTCGAAGAACATATAGACTAAACCTGTCTACTTCATCATCTGACTTTATTACTGTCTTGTATAATTCCTGACTATCCCCCGACAGTGTAGAAATTGCATCTCTATGCATAGATGATCCAATTAGAAACATTCTCCTTACCGCGGTGTTTATTGATAACTCGGGCAGACTTAACAAAACCTGAATTGTCACCATATCTGAAGAATCCGCAATTATTTCTGTCCCAATAAGATTTCTGCGAACAACTTCCCTGATTGCATCACGTTGTGATGGATGAATTGTTCCTGTTTTTGATCTTAGATGCATAATGTTAAAACCTCTTAGATACATGGATACTACTGTACGCTTTAATGTTGGACCGCTCTTATCGCTAGTAACAAAAGAGGTGGCCTCATAAAGACTAGGTCCTCTTATGACATTGGGGACTATAGAAAGTGAATTATTGGCTTCCCTCATTATCGTAACAGGATCACCTGCCTTGAGTTTTAGCTCACTTACCCACTTTTTTGGAAGAGACAACACATAGGTAGACCTTCCGGTGTACTGAATTTTTCTTACTTCGTTATTTTCAACCGCTTCCAATATAGATACGTAGATATCAGTAGAATATGGGTTTTATGTGTAGTGATCTGTATACATCACATAGATACCTATATTCTATATAGACTCTTACCGTCTTGGGCTAGGATCCCCTGTAACCACGTAGTGCACACAATCTCCTATGTAACAGGCGTGATCCGATATCCTCTCAAGGTAGCGAAGAATCAGTAGAGCTGATATGTAGCATGTTGGTTCATAGTTTTTCTTTTTTGTTTGAGTGATGGCTTTTTTTAGATAGTTCCTAAAGATTGAATCTACGCTGTCATCCATCATGTATAATTTCTGAGAGGCGTTTTTGTCGAGCTTCTCTAGCGATGTTACACTCAATTGTATCATCTCTTTCACTGTCTTTGCCATAATGGTGACTTGGGATTTGTCACAGTCGGGAAGAGGGCCAATTGTATCAAGGACTTCAGCAATATCGTAAGCATATCGGCCAAATCTAGAAAATCCATAAGACGCATCCATAAAAGATTGAATGAACCTGAGGTCTTTAGCTACTGGTTGATATCTCGCTATCAGTTCGGTAGCAAAATCGGTAACTTCAATCTGCAGGAATCTGAGTTTCTCTGATCCTTCAAAAATTTGTGAACGAAGCATCGTTCCTTTTTCATAAGATTCTAGGGCAGAATTTACAAGATCTACCGACAGATGACCCATGTCCATTATGAGGTTAGTAATTCTTTGTAATCCGATGTCTAAAAGTCGTGTCAATTTCTATGGGAATGGTTAACCGAATTTGCCAGAAATATATCGCTCTGTAAGTTCTTTTTCTGGGTTCATAAAGATTTGATTCGTTGATCCATATTCTATCAAATCACCAAGATACATAAATGCAGTAAAGTCTGATACTCTGGCAGCTTGTTGCATGTTGTGAGTAACGATTATTATTGTAACACTGTCTTTTAGAACTCTAACCAGCTCTTCTATTTTTGATGAACCAATAGGATCTAGTGATGATGTTGGTTCATCCATTAGTAAAACTTCAGGCTGCATTGCTAGGGCTCTTGCAATACAAAGTCTCTGTTGCTGTCCTCCCGAAAGACTCATTCCTGGTTTATCTAGTTCATTTTTTACCTCATCCCACAGAGCTGCATTTCTTAAGCTCTCCTCGACTATCTCTCTTATTATGGTCTTATTTCTTAGACCGTTGAGTCGTAAACCTGCCGCAACATTATCAAATATACTCATTGTTGGAAACGGATTTGGTTTCTGAAAAACCATACCAATTCGCCTTCTTATAACTACAGGATCAATTGATTTATCATAAATGTCAATTCCATCCACTACGACACGACCATCTGCATGAGCATCAGGAGTCATCTCGTGCATTCTATTGAGGCATCTGAGAAGTGTAGTCTTGCCGCAACCTGACGGTCCTATAAATGCAGTAACAGACTTGTCCTTTACATTTAGGTTAATATCCTTAATTGCTTTTTTAGCTCCATACCATCCGTTAACATTTTCAATCCTCACCTTGTATTTTTCTGTGGATTCCTGAAATACCTTCTTTTCTACTTCATTTTCTTCGATGGGTTCTTCTATGGCCAATGGACATTATAACATGAGAATATCGATAATTATGTATTATCTATATAGTAAATATAGTGATACTGATCAATTCTTTACTTAAAGGACCTTTTTTGAGCTAAAAATCTCAACCCCACGCTCATTGCCAAAATCATTAATATCAAAATTAGAGCAGAACCCCATCCAAAGGCGTGTGCAGATTCATACGGTTGACTAGCCAGCCTCCATATTCTCAATGGTAGAGCATCTACTGGACCTGTAATTCCAGTAAAGAACAGACTTGTGCCAAGAATCGTCATTATCAAAGGTGCGGTTTCACCTGCAATTCTTGAAATACCTAACACAATACCTGTAAGAATTCCATTCTTAGCACTAGGAAGCACGATAAATAGGGTAATTCTTCCCTTTGAAATTCCCAAGGAATGGCCTGCTTCACGTATAGAATAAGGAACAACTTTCAAAGTTTCTTCTGTCACTCGAACAACAATTGGGATCATAATTATTGAAAGTGATATTGCGCCAGCCAGTACTGAGAAGGATCCTATGGATAACACAATTACAATATATCCAACAATGCCAATGACGATTGATGGAAGCCCGGTCAAAACGTCGTTGAAGAATCTCACCTGATCGGCAAATGTTCTGTGCTTGGCATATTCTGAAAGATAAATTCCTGCTAGCACACCTACTGGAGCGGCAATAAGAGAGGCAAGTCCTACCACTATTATCGTTCCTTGTATAGCAGGACCTACACCACCGTCACCTGAGCCTATAGAACCTTGTGGTTGTGTTATGAATTCAAAACTAATGGCCTTAGCTCCGTTCTTTGCCACTTCTAACAAGATACTGCCTAGTGGAACAATGGCAGCTATAACACAAACAATCGTAAAAATAGTAACGAGTCTGTTCAGGACTATTCGTTTTTTGTAATTCTTGTTTACAGTTTCCTGTAATATATCTATGTATTTTCTACTTGGTGTTGAATTTGAATTAGAATCTACACTCATTGCGATTTGGCTCCTGATGACACCTTAATTTTCTTTTTGACAAGAAGACGGGCTACAACGTTGATCCCCATTGTGAGTATCAAGAGAATTGCTCCTAACGCGATTAAGGCAGACAAATGCAATTCTGATGAGGCTTCATTGAATTCATTGGCAATCAAACTTGAAAGTGTTTGACCCTGAGAGAAGAATGTCGTTGGAATTGCGCTTGGACCTATCACGTTACCAATTATCATTGTGACAAGTATCGTTTCTCCAACTGCTCTTCCGAGACCAAGCATAGACGCACCTACAAGTCCTGATTTAACATATGGGAACACGGCCATTCTAACTGTTTCCCAGCGAGTTGCGCCAAGACTGTACGCGGCCTCCCTTTGAGAATCAGGTACAACTCTCATAACCTCTCTGCAAATAGACGAAATTATGGGAATTATCATAATTGCCAATACAATACCGGCTGTGAATATATCAAGTCCGAACGGTGTTTTTGCAAAGAATGGTATGGACCCACCAAAAGCATCGTATAGTGGTTTTTCAATCAAGTCTCGTACCCAGAATCTAAATACGAATAATGCCCACAAGCCATAGATAATACTTGGAACTGCTGCAAGGAGTTCTGTTATGAAAGATAATGGCGTTCCTATCCGGGGCGGTGCAATTTCTGAAATAAAGATAGCAATAGCCAAACTAATGGGAACTCCAATTGCCATCGCAATAGCGGAACTTAGGAGAGTGCCAATTATGTACGGAAATGCGCCAAATGATTCTCTGCCTTCAACTGCGTTCCAGTTTGACTGAATAATGAATTGAAGACCTTCGGCTGAAAATATATCAATAGAGCCCTTGCCAACTGAAAAAACTACAAGTCCTACCATAAGTAACGTATAAGCAGCTGCGCCAACAACGAGACCTGTAAACAATTTATCATGTCCTTTCTTTCTTGCCACAAAAAGTGTAGACAAGTATCGCCTGTGTTTTGATTCTATTTCAGTCGTAGAAGTACACCTGCCAATTGGCTAACAAAGTGTGATGATAAATAAGTACATTATTATTCTTACTCTTGAAATTTTTAGAGTATGAATCGTTATTATTAAAAGAACAAAAATGAAAAAAGGAGGATTGAAGATAATTCATTACCTATCTTCCAGTGCTTCTTTTATGTTATAGGTTGGCCGTTGAAAGTAAGTGATTTCAACGTATCTTGGTTGAGCTTTACTACTCCATCAGGCAACGGAACGTAGTCAAGACTTTCGCCTATTTTCTGACCATCAGTTATTGCCCATGTAATAAAGTCAATCAATGCTTTGGATTTTGCTTGGTCGAGATTTGGATTTGTACTCATTTCTTTGTGTAAGAGTAGGTATGAGAAGCTAGCGATTGGATATGAATCAGGACCTGCAGCATTCACAAGCGAGACATCAGTCCACACACCATCACCCTTTGGAAGCGTGGTTACATAACTTTGTACTGCAGCCATTGTAGAATTCAGGGTTGCTTCAACAAAATTGCCATCCTTGTTTTGAATAAATGCAAATGGGGTGTTTGTTGTTAATGCGTAACTTAATTCGATGTATCCTATTGTGTTTGGAGTTCCCTTTATTGCATTTGCAACACCTTCATTTCCTGGTGCACCAATACCGACTGGCCACTCTACTGATTTTCCTTTACCAAGTTGGTCTTTCCATGCTGGACTAACACTTGATAGGTAGTCAGTCCAAACAAATGTTGTACCTGAACCATCTGATCTATGAACTACTACAATGTCATCACCGGGTAGAGTCTTGTCTGTGTTCAAGGATTGAATCTTGGGATCATTCCATTTGGTAATCTTGCCTAGGAATATGTCTGCTAGAACTTCTCCTGATAGCTTTAGTCCTTTGTCAGGAACACTTGGGATATTATATGCTGCGACAACAGAACCAATTGTTTCTGGAATGTGTACTGTTCCTGGTGCTTTCTGACTTTCATTCTGGGTTAGAGGTGCATCAGTAGCTCCAAAATCGACTGTCTTTTCAGTAAATTGTTTCACTCCACCACCACTTCCAATTGATTGATAATTGATGTTGACGCCTGGTTGGACTTTTTGATATTCTACTCTCCATGTGTCTATTAACGGAAATGGAAACGTAGCTCCGGCTCCATTGATTGTGACCGCATTTTGTGCAAATGTAGTAGCTGGCAATATTGTAGAGGTTGCCAACAGTATAGCTGCACTTATTCCTACGAGTATTTTGCTTATTAGCATGGATGACCTAGATTAAAGTTAGTTCATAATTATTTGCCATGTTCTTACTGTAGTTAAAGAGGATCTATAGTCATCACCATAATCTATATGTAAGATGCATTTAGGGTTAATTAGGACATCGATAGAATTTGGCGAGTTGAATTGAGGTCATAAAATATGTCCTATATTGATCTATGTAATTACACAGGG
This sequence comes from Nitrososphaeraceae archaeon, assembly GCA_035250685.1. Classification (GTDB taxonomy): domain Archaea; phylum Thermoproteota; class Nitrososphaeria; order Nitrososphaerales; family Nitrososphaeraceae; genus TA-21. Next base: position 6,154 of record DATFEX010000017.1, read on the forward strand.
ATAAGATTAACGTCTGCGCTTTTATTAATTCAGATATGTATACGCTGGTTGTAGAACGTAAATACGATTCTAAGAAAAGTTTTTTTGGACTTTGCGAATCATGCTATTGGACAGCGACAATTTTGAGAAAGGTAGAACATTATGAATGCCCTGTTTGTAAAAGCCCAGAAATTGCGCTAATTCCAATATCTCAAAACGAAAAGTATGAGTATGACTTGAATTCGAAACAGGGTCTACAGGTAAGATTTTCAGTCAAAGGACTAAGGTAAACTTTCAAGTCATTCTTGTAAAGAATTCAGTAAAAATAAAAAATATGCAATATTATAGTATGAATTCAAACTGAATGTATCACGCCAAATTCATTTCGTTATCAATTAAGGTAATAAATTTCATCAAATTTGGTTTATTGAGACTCCTGAAAAATTTGAAACGAAATGCCGATGAATATTTTATATTACCATTATGAGTGAAAGATACTACTGAATCTTAAAATAACCGCAAAAGATCTTTTTCGTAAAATTAAGCATTCTACCAAGAATGTTATTATAGTTGATACAAGATCATTTCAAGAATACAAAAAAGGTCACATTCCAGGAGCAATTAATATTGATCTGTTTCAGCTGCACTGGTTTGATACATCAAAGAGTGGTATTAAGGATTTTAACAGGCAAACAAGGATATTGTTATCAAATATTGGTATACAGAAAACTCGTCATGTAATTTTTTATGACAATGTATCTGGCATGACTTCGGCTAGAGGCGTCTGGTTATTGTTATATTTTTCTCACCAAAACGTCTCAATGTTGGATGGTGGTTTTCAAGAATGGAAGAGGGGCGGTCATCCAATTGAAATCAAGAGTAATCCTCTGAGTTATTCAAAATTTACGGGAAGGGTAAATACTAAAATCCTGGCAACAGCTGGACAAATAGTGCATTTGTTAGGAAACAAAAACCTGGTTCTAATAGATGTCCGCTCTGACGCAGAGTTTAATGGCACAGATGTTAGAGCAGCTAGAAGGGGGACATATCCCTTCCGCAGTAAACATAAATTGGGACAATAATGTTAAAAACGGCACCTTTAAGAACATGGAAAAATTATCGAAAATTTATTCACGCGTTTCAAAGAATGCAAGTGTAGTTACATATTGTCAAGGTGCTTATAGGGCTGCGAATACATTCGTCGCCCTGAAAATGTTGGGACACAAGAACGTCAGGATGTATCTTGGTTCATGGGGTGAATGGGGTAACAATTTCGATCTGCCAGTTGCGAATGGAACTTAACCTTTTTGATTAGCAAATTTTCTCGCTGCCGAAAAATTAGATAGTTGTATGCCCAAGATTAGAGTTATTTTCAAAATTATTCATTATTGCTGCTTCTGAAGGGCCACAACAAAGTTATCCAGCTGAGAGTCGAGCAATTTTTGTGTATTTGGGTTTATCACTGTGGAATTTAATTGATTGCTAATGTCTGTCAAGCCGGTTATACTAGGCAAAAGATCTGTTGAGTTAGAACTGAATCCTTCCTGAATCGTCCTCATGTTTTTGAGTAGGGTAGCCTTAGAAGTACTATTACTGAAGTCTTCGTCAGGAGTAGAATCAACTTCTACTATTATTGACTCTAATAAGTGGTGTCTGCTTGATACTAGATTCTCTGCATCGTATTCATCCAAACCAATTCTGACACCTTCTCTGACATCTGTATAATTGGTCAATCCTGCAGCTTGATTTATTGAAGACCCATTTCCAGTTCCTGTGCCATTAGATACAATGGTTCCATTTCCGTGGCCAGCTGTAACTCCCCAAAACATTAAATTTTCCCAGTCGTCGAAACCTGTAAGGGGAGTTAGCAAAGTACTAGTACATCCACTACTTGCTCCTAAATTGTTGATATTCAATGATTTCGTGCCAGAAGTAGAGCCACTCTTATTCCAATCAACTGGATTTATCAATGCAGTGAGGTACGTCGTGGGTCCCCTTGGTATACCATTAAGCCCCCAATTTGACCTCTGATCTATAGGATCAGCTTTAGGACTTATTCCAGTTGGTTCATGAAGGGCATTCTCGTCTAATGGGTCTAATTGTGAACGTGAATAGTCCAGATTTCTGTCACTAACGTAATTTGAAAATTGAAACATATAGTTCATGACGCTAAGGTAATTAGATTTACAATTTTCATCTACGTTCCCACCATGTCTTAAATTCAGGTTGTGCCCAAGTTCATGCATTAGTGTGCCTTGTTGCTGGTCAACACTTCCCACATCATGTCCATTTAGATCTCCCCAAATTGATGCCCCTAAAGTAACGACAAAATCGTCACCAGGAATCTCTGCTCTACCCGATGATGTCCCCCCATCATACTTATGGCCAAAAATTACATAATGATACGTGTTGTCTTTTGCCACCATTGTGAATGGCTTGCTCCTTTCAAGATCATTTTCTCCGAACCAATCATTCTTCAGATTGTCAAACCCACTCCACATAGTTATAGAGTCTTGATGTGGAATTTGTTCATTGACAAAAATATGCAAATTGATACCGTTAGGTTGTCCACCTGGATTACTAACAGGTGCGGCATTAAACGCGTCAATTACTGCTTGTACTACTCCTGCTCGCGGGGTATGATCTCTATTGGTGCCATTGTCCTTCATGTAGTCTAGTTCTACATAGATATCCTTACGATCCTTGTTAGCATCCGGGAAGGTTAGATCAACAATTCCATCAGTATCGACATGATACCCGTTTAGTTCCCAATCATCTGCAAGCCCATCACAATCATTATCATCTAAATCTGCCCAATTCGTACAACCAACAGACCCATACACGAACAGGATTGGTGTAAAGGCCAAAATTACCGCTAGCGCCAAAACAATCTCTAATACTGATTTCTTCCCCACCGCAACCATATTTTTGATTTGTAGGGCTTATTGATAAAGAATTCTGAGCCAAGACGCGATACTTAAGAGAAAATAAGATAATCACACCGAAGTTGTGAAATTTTTAACGTGAATAAGCTCGAATTATGATTTATACCAATTGAAGAATCAATTAATTTAATTATATCGGATTTGATATGACCATATGAAGCTTGAAAATCTAAAGATTCTCTTATTGAGTTCTCTTCTCTTGTTGATGTTTATTTCAGTTATTAATGTTCCATACCTCTACGCTGATTCGAGCGATGGCAGTTCAGACGATGACTCTGGCGACGATGACTCTGGCGACAATGACTCTGGCGACGATGACTCTGGCGACAATGACTCTGGCGACAATGACTCTGGCGACAATGACTCTGGCGACGATGACTCTGGCGACGATGACTCTGGCGACAATGACTCTGGCGACAATGACTCTGGCGACAATGACTCTGGCGACAATGACTCTGGCGACAATGACTCTGGCGACAATGACTCTGGCGACGAGTCTATACTCAAGGATACAACAGAGACAGACACAACAGAGACAGACACAACAGAGACAGACACAACAGAGACAGACACAACAGAGACAGACACAACAGAGACAGACCTAACAGAGACAGACACAACAGAGACAGACCTAACAGAGACAGACACAACAGAGACAGACACAACAGAGACAGACACAACAGAGACAGACACAACAGAGACAGACACAACAGAGACAGACACAACAGAGACAGACCTAACAGAGACAGATACACCAACGGCTTCTGCTTCCTCTTTACTTCCGACAATGTCTCCCCTTTCTATTATGGATCCAATCCAAATAACGTCGTCACATTCTGTTATCAATGAATTGAGTCCTATGTTACTTCCAGGACAGACACTAATCCCAACAAATACTTTGATGATGATTCAAGAATGCGATCCTAATACCGACCCCTCATGTCTTAGTCAGCAGGTCATTGAAGAAGAGTGCAATGACGGACAGGACAATGATGGTGACACTTTGCCGGATAAATCCGATCCTGATTGCATTGAAGATTGTGAAGATGGCATAGATAACGACGACGATGGATTGGATGATATTACAGATGACGATTGTGGTGGATCTGGCGCTGGCGGAAATCCTGGACTGCCTCCGACAGATGGCGAAAATTCTGACTCATCTGATGGAGACAACGACGACAGTTCGGGTTCAGGATCTAGTGATAATGATGATAATGAGGAAGGTGATGACTTTACGGCAATAATAGGAATAGCTAGCGCTGAAAATAGCCCCGTGATTATGTCTGCAAAAGAAGTTTATGAGACAGGACATCTGGATCTGGACTCAGATATCAAAAGATTGATTATTTTAATTCCTAGCACTAGTAATGACAATGAGACAATACAAATGACCGCTAATGGTAACATTCCTTCTGAAATTACCATTGCGGAAGATACTCTTGTATCTTGGATGAATTCCGATCCTAATGGATCGCACAATCTTATGATAGAAGAAAAGGATACTGGAAGACAAATGTATTCTGATATTAATATAGAATATGGTAAAATTTCTGAATTTAATTTTGAAAAAGTCGGAATTTATTCGTATTCTTATTCAGGACTTCCTTCGGCAAGCGGATTAATTAAAGTGGTGGATAAAACTGACATCGATGATAATTCTCTAACATCATCAAGTAATCCTGTAGTAGGTATCGGTCTAATATCTTCAGACCAAGAAAATTCAATACAAGATCGAATAAGACAAGAAGGCTATGCATTATCTTCTTTTAATGTTGATGATTCGAGTGAGCAAAATAGCCAAATAGATTCTGTGGATAATTTTAGCTACGTCATGTTGGTCTGGGCAGCGAAGCTTTTCGAATAGATCTAATTGATTTTATTTCCATAGAATCTATATTCAAGTCCTAGTTAACGGATCAAAACTTTTAACCAATCCGAATTCATTTTAACGTTCCGTTGTTTGTTCTAAGTTCATCTAATATCTGTTTAATTAAGAGTTTTATTTCATCCTTTGAAAGTGAAGGTGAAATTCCAGTTTGCTCTGTAATATTTTTTTCAAATTTTTGAGTGGTATAGTACACTTGATTTACTACCCTATCTTGCAGATAACCTCTACTCATACTTGTAATGAATCTAATCTCTGAGATGGCAGATTTTCTAATTAAGGTTCTCAAGTTAATATCTTCTGATAAGGAAACAGAAGATGAATAGATGCCATACAAGATATAATATGATGAGAATCCTACTATAGAAATTGCAATGATACCAAATGGAGGATAAGGTGTATGAATCACAGTTGCGCTTGCTGAGATGAAAAACATTATGAAACCAAAGCCACACATCTTAAGGTAGGTTGAGATCTCCATGTTCCTTGACAAATCTCTTGCTATTAGCCAAAATGATATTGCAAAAATTATAGATCCTACGACAGAGCTAAATGTAAAAAAGACTGTATAGTAATATATAAAAGAAGTTGAACTTGAATCAATAAATGGGAACAAAATATTCAAGACAATAAAGTATTGTCCAATATAGTATACTAAAGGGGCCGCTATAAGTAGAGTATACCTGCCTTTCGAAATTTTTAAAGTATAATGTCTAAGGATAATAGCACTACCAATCCACATAAAGATAAATGAAGAAAGAAACGATATTATGTTTGCAATATTTAGGATCCCCATTTTAGAACTAATTGCGTATACTGGATACAGAATATCTGAACTTGATGATATTTCGCTTGAACCGTCAAGTATTATGTTGGTCATGTAAACAATTGTTATTACACCGGATATAGCAGCTAAAATAGCCGCAAGGTAATAAGACCTCAGTACTTTATTCGTACTTACTTTACTCCAGGATACCAGCATGAAAGAAAGTAGACTCATAAAAAGGATGTTTAAGGAGTATGAAATCATGATTATTATGATTAAGAGATAAACTGAGTAATGTCCAAACGATAACATCTCTATTATAGTGAAGAAGTTAAGTATTAGCAATAGCCATAAGGATGCCTCTAGCAGTCTACTCGTGAAAACAAGTTTTGTACCCTTAAATCTCATTACTTTCAATCGATTTCTGATGAAATAGTAAAAGATAGTTTGCGAAATCCAGAATGCCAAAACAATTGCAAAATAAGTCAAAAATCCCGACTTTGAAATCAAAAACTGCTGTCCAAAAACTGCGGTATTGCTTATCACGAGGTCAGTGGTAACGGTAATAATTGATAGCGTTATCATACCAAAAAATATTCTGTTCGACTTATGCAATTTTGGAATTGAGTACTTCATTATCTAATCCTTTAGAAAGATGCTTCAGTAATAAAGCATTACCAACACGATGGTTTTCATTTCTATTGCTGGATGGAAATCAAGCTTCGGATATTGTGTAATCGATCAATTTCTTTCAATTTTGGTGTTATTAGTTTCATTAAGTGGATTGAAAAGTAAGATTACATTGGTCAACAGAGCGTAATTTGCAATATTCAGTATTGGTTTTATGAATCTCATGATTAGGAATAGAATCAAAAATTTTGACTTTTATGGGTAGTTATCTGTGAAGATGAAAAGAATATTATCATCCAAATTATTACATTCTAGTATGAGGCGCATTAGCTTTGCACTCTTGCCGCTCCTTTCAATCTCTCTGTCAATTCCTGTCTCAGTCACATGTCTTCCTGCATTTGCGCAGTTAGATAATACCAGTCAAATGATTAGCTCAAATGATAGCACTGATCAACAATTATTGAATAACCAAACGAGGATAATGGAGAATACTTCCGGAATAATAGATGATGCAATTGATGCATTAAAGGAGTCATTTGGACCTTTTTTTGGTAAATAGCTAATTTTTTCTAATAATAATTGTTGTTGTTACCATAGAAGTATTTGGGGCAAGAATAATATCTCCTTCATCCGTTCTGAGTCTACTGTACAATAAGCCAATATCGAAAATAATTCCTGTATTACCAAACACAGTAACCTTGTCTCCTATCCTAAAAGGTCGAGTAATCGCAAGATACAATCCAGAAATCAAATTTCCAAGAACATTCTGACTTGCAAATCCTATCACAATCGCAGTAATTGTTCCAATGGATGTAGCAATAAGGGGGTCCTGACTTAGATAGGATATGATAACTGATATGACGACTATTGCGCCAATGATTCTGATAAGGATTCGAATAATCTCTGCACTATTTTTCAAAGCATCATAAGAAAGTTTGTAAAAAATATTTGCTAGAGAATTAATTACAAAATATCCAATAACAGCAACAACTCCTATTTTCAAGTAGGGTCCATATCTATGCTCCAAAAGTTGCTCAATAAGACTACTAGCAGCAACTACGGCGGCCACTGCAATAATCATGATTGTTATTGATTTAAAGAGAGATCTTTGCTTCTTCTCAGCATTATTCGAATAATCAGAATTATTGTTCATTTTGTCATCCTTGCTGACTTTATCTTCTCCACTAGCCACGATATGAATGGTATTATACTTACTATATTTCAAATTTTCATGAATTACTAAAACTGGATGTAGTACAAATTTCACAAATTGTAACTCTGCGAAATTTTCAAACAAAAACATTATACGAGTCATCTGATCCCAAGCACTATTTCTAAAGACTTAAAGAGATGACAATACGATATAATAAAGATCTTTATGGTAAAATGTGCAGAATGTGGAAATGAACTCCCACAAGATGCTAAATTCTGTCCAAACTGCGGTACGCAGACAGGGCTAAAAAAAGATGTTTATGAAGTGTCAGCAGGTGGACTGGTTGGAAAAGTTAAGGAGATTATTCAGGATGCAACCGTGAAACGCATAGTCATAAAGGATGAAAATGGTAAAATACTTCTATCCATCCCTGTGACTTGGGGTACTGCAGGAGCAGTTGCAATGATTACCCTTGCTCCGTGGTTGGCCGCTCTCGGTGTAATTGCAGCAATTGTTGCTAGATGCAAAATAGAGGTAGAAAAATCTCCAGAGACTTGATTAATTTCATTTTACTTTGAAGTTTTTTTCTTATCTTGAAGAATAGTAAATAGTCTTGTCATTTCTGGAATTTGTGAATTATGCTCTCTACAATTAACTTTAGAAAATATTGATTTTTTCTTGTGAATTGATTTAAATTATTATATATTGAACTAAACTACTTTTTATTCTAGTGAAATATTATTCTAAAAATCAAAAATAGGCTATGTGGATACTATGACCTGATACTATGCATAAAATTGAATTATGCAAGTTATCTCTTTTAAATCGAAATAAAGCTTGAGCTAATTACATTGACAAGTAAATGTGAATGTACCAGTTTTGATCACTCTTTGCTACCAAAACGCCTTTAATTTCCTCCAACAAAACATAGATTATCACTCAAACTGAATTAAATGACACTATAATCTGAGAATGTATTTATTACGGCTACTAGATTTTGAATTAAGATTCTCGAATTTTGTCTTCTGATAAAAAAGATATTAAAATAACGAACCATGTATATCAGCCCAAACACGAAATTCTATCCAAAAAAGAAGCCGAAGAGGTCTTAAAGAAATATAATACAAAGCCAAGTCAGCTCCCATACATATTAATTAACGACAAGGGACTAGAAGATCTAGATGTGAGACCTGGAGATATTATTAGAATAACTAGAACGTCATTTACTGCAGGCGAAAGTGTCTATTATAGGTATGTAGTGGAGGACTAACC
>DATFEX010000018.1:0-17940 GCA_035250685.1 Nitrososphaeraceae archaeon
CATACTTCTCTATCATGGAGATATTCTTCATTTCCTTCAGTAACCAATCTGTCAATTTCTGAACCTCTCTTCTACGGCATAATAGTGATTTGGTAAACCTTCTGCAAAGGCTAATTCCTTTATGTATTTTTTAACTGATTGGAGCCCCGTTCTTGTTACTGTAATATGGTTAACCAGTTTTAGAAAATCTAGTACTGATAATGAAGACTTTGATTTACCAAATTCTATAGTTGGTAACACATGATTTGACCCAAGACAGTAGTCGCTTGCCGATGACGGACTATACTTACCCAGTAACACAACACCAGCGGTATTTACCTTAGAAGCAATTCTACTCGGATTTTCTGATATGATTTCAAGGTGTTCTGGCGCTAGTTCGTTAATAAATGATATTCCATCATCCTCACTTTTACATAATGCAATAAAGCCGTTTTTCCTCAGACTAGATGAGACAATTTCGGATCTGGCTAGGGAACTACTCAATGTGCTCCTAATTTCATTTTCTAATTTTTTTAGCAGAGATTCTGAAGTAGTAACGACACCACAAATTGTATCCTGACTGTGTTCTGCCTGAGATATTAAATCTCTAACTACATATCGCGGATCCGATCTTGAATCTGCGTATATCAAGAGTTCAGTGGGGCCTGCTATCATATCAATGGAAATTTTGTTACTAACAAGAAACTTTGCAATATTAACAAATAGCCCACCTGGCCCAACAATTTTATCAACTTTTTTTATTGTTTTAGTTCCATATGCAAGAGCTGCTATCGCCTGTGCACCACCGATTCTATAGACTTCATCAATACCGCAAATGTCTGCTGCTACGAGGGTGACCGGATCAATGCTGCCATCTTTCATGGGAGGACTTGCCACAGATATCCTACTTACGCCTGCAAGCATTGCAGGAACAGCACACATCAACAATGTGCTTGCATATCTTGCTCGTCCACCTGGCACATAACATCCAACACTTTGTAATGGTTTAAGAGCTCTCTGAATTGTTACTCCATTCTCAGATGATATGATTCCCGATAACCGTCTCAAAAGTATTTTCTCATTTTTTTCAAGAAGTTTTTTACTTTTTTTTAGAGAATTCAATTGATTGGTTGTTACCTCTCTGTAGGCTCTTTTTAGTTCGGCTTTGTCTACTTTTATTGAATCAATTTTTACTTTATCATATATTTTGGTATATTTTAGAATCGCGTTGTCTCCAAATTTGATAACATCCTTAATTATTTTTTCAACAATTTCGTTTTTCTGCGGGATACGGTTTGAGCGTCGAATGAGATTTGCTTCTTTGATTGGATTTTTTATTATTATTTTTTCAATCACTTATTCATGACCTGTTTTAACTCCTCTAGGGGGAGTATTTGTTTTGGTTGCATCACAACAAGTCCTTGTGCTATCTCTCTCAACTTTGGAACGATCTTTATGTATTCGTTTTTGTCTATGACAGTGTTAACACCAAACCAACCTTCTTCACTTAATTTGCTAATTGTAGGTCGCTTAAGGGCTGGTAAACTATCCAACAATTTTTGCAGATTCTCTTCTTTCACATTGACAAAAATGTGGAGTTTTTTTCTTGCCTCCACTACACCCTTGATAAGAGCCAAAATATCTGCGATTTTTTCAGCCTTTACCTTGTCTGCTAATGAGTTCTTGTTAGCAATTAACTGAGCACTTGAATGACCCAAAGTTTCAATTAGCTTCAAGTTGTTTTGTACAAGTGTAGTACCTGTTTCTGTGATATCACATATGGCGTCTACATCTTCTGGAGGTTTGGCCTCAGTCGCGCCAAAAGACAAAAAGATTTCAACCATTTTATTTTCACCTATTCTCATCCATGGGGTAATTATCATCGGACGAGTATCACCGTAATACTTTTGGTATGCTTTATTAGAACGTATATGTGCAGAAGTTGTAGTCAGATACTCTGATGAAATCCTTAGCGTTCGTTTCTGTTTTGCGAAACCTTCTATTAATTCAGTCAGATTATTGTATTCAAAATTTTCCGGAATCGCTACGACTTGATCAACCTGGCCATATTCTAAATCTAACAGAATTTTGACATCTGCAGTTGCTTCGACTATCCAATCTTTACCAGTAATTCCTATATCATAAAATCCCTCTTGTACATATGTTGGAATCTCCTGCGGTCTGAGGATTTTGACTTCTATTTCGGGATCGCTTAGCTTAACCCTATACGTTCTACCTCTACCCCTGACAGTTTGCCATGCCTCTTCAAGGATCTTAAATGTTGCGTCTTCGATACTGCCTTTTGGTATCGCAAATTTTACTGTTGCCATCTGATATCAAAAGGATCTTTTTAATGGGATATATTTCTATTGAATAAATTGCAAATAGAGTTTGTTTTCTGAAAATTATTAATACGTTTATTATGAAAAATTGTTCAGAATTATTTATTATAAAGTTCTTAGTATTCTTTAACGAATTAACCTTTTCTTTCCAAATCGAGTAGAATTCTCCTAGCATTATCCAAACTAATCTTTGACTGCCTGAACATCGCTTCAGAAACCAAATCGACTATTTCACCAGTAGCTCCCGCTGCAACAGCAATATTTTTTGCATGAAGTTTCATATGCCCCTTTTGAATTCCTTCAGTGGACAATGCCCTAATTGCTGCTAAATTTTGCGCTAGTCCTGCAGATGCTATAACACATGCTAGTTCACTTGCCGATTTTACCCCTAATAATTTCAAGCCCATTTTAGCCATGGGATGGACTGTTGATACTCCGCCTACAATCCCAACTGATAAAGGAATTTCTATTTTGCCCACAAGGTCCCCATTAGGCGACTTTGTAAAAGTAGTAAGTGATCGGTATTTGCCGTCTCTTGAGGCATATGCATGAGAAGCGGCCTCAATTGCACGAAAATCTTGACCTGTTGCAATAGATACTGCATCAATTCCGTTCATGATTCCTTTGTTATGCGTTACTGCCCTATGTGTGTCAGAGAAAGCAAAGGCAAAAGCAGAAAGTATCCTATCAACAATATCATCTCCTCCGAGTTCTTCCTTCTTGAAGGTGGCCTTGCTGATGGCGATTCTCTCAGTAGCATAGTTGGAAAGTATTTTGAGAATAACCTTACCACTAGTCTTTTGTTCTATTTGCGGACCCAAAAGTTCGCACATTGTATTTATGGTGTTGGCTCCCATGGAGTCTTTACAATCAACATAGATTTCAGCTGCAAGCATTTTTGTACCATCAATTTCATTATCAACTACTCTTGTTTTCAAATCCACTGCCTTTACATTTTTTGAAACAGAGTTGGCCAGTTTGAGTAATGATTCCTTATTTTTTGAAATGACTTGTGTGGCTTTTTTAATATCTGAAAGGTTGATTATCTGAATCTGGCCCCTCATCATAGAACTTTTAGCTGAAGCCTTGAATCCTCCTTTAGATCTGGCTAGTTTTGCTGCGTGGCTTGCGGACGCAATGACGGAGGGTTCTTCGATAGCCATGGGAACAAGATACTCTTTCCCATTGATTACAAAATTTGTTGCAATACCAAAAGGCAGTGAAAAACTTCCAATAGCATTTTCTACCATCTTGTCGATTTTTTCAAAGGATAATGGTTGATTAACAACAGTGGAAATTTCATTTTTTGCAATACCGCTTTTTGATGCTAATGAGGATAATCTTTCTTCAAGACTCATTTGGTAAAATTTCTTTTCTGCCATTGATACGACTACTATGAACTAGTAAGCCTTAATATTTTGTCATCATCCTTTTGAGGCAATGCCCTTCCATCGGTATTACTGGTAAGAACAAAGATAGATCCATCTCGAGATTCGATAACATCTGCAATGCGGCCATAACCAACAAGAATGGTACTTTGACTACCTGTTTCAAAGTCAATTTCTCTCAAGTGGGATCCTTTTAGAGTGGCGACAATCAGATGGTCCTTATATCCTAACTTGTCTGATGATGCAAAGATAATTCCCGAAGGCTCAAGTGATGGATTGAAACATAGCAACGGGGGAGTGTTTTCATCGTTACTATTGCATTCTTCATTAGGCCATCCATAATTCTTTCCAGGAGTCACCAGATTTATTTCATCATTGCCAGCTGCTCCTTGATCGGAAACATAAAGCTCGCCACTGTCGGTATTCCATGCCAGACCTTGAGCGTTCCTAAAACCAGATGCATACACACTTGAATTTGAAAATGGATTATCTTGTGGAATAGTCCCATCTTCATTAACACGAAGAATTTTTCCAGCCAGAGAGTTTGGATCTTGAGATAATTCTGGAATTGAGGCATCTCCGGTTGAAACATATAATTTTCCATCAGGGCCAAATTCAATCCGACCGCCGTCCCGATACTCTCCCCCAGGAATACTATCAATAATCGTCTTTGAATCAATTATCTTGTTATTGCTCTCTTGAAGCATCAGAACCTTATTAAAAAGTCCAGTGCTGTTTGAGTATGTATAATATACATAGAACAGATGATTCTGTGTAAAATTTGGATGCAATTCAAGTCCAAGCAATCCTGCATCCCCAATATTTTCAACTTTAATATTACCAACTGGCTCTTCCAAGAGAGTACCATTTTCAATGACTCTAATACTTCCCTTTTTTTCCGTTATGAAAATTCTACCGTCATCCGAAACATCTACGGCTCTCGGAGCTTGTAATCCCTGTGCTATAATTTCTACTCTCTTTGAACTTGTTAGATTGCCAGAATCTGATACTGGAGACGGTAATGGCACCAAGGTTTCAGAAGGTGAATATATCATGGTAATTATACTGACAATTATGACAATTGCCGAAGGGATAACGTATCTCATAAGTTGTCTTCTTTCCATGCGCTTGCATTGAACTTGATTTTTTATAATTCTATTTAATTTAAAGACAGTTAATCAATTAATCAATCAATCAACTATTGGAGTTATTCTATTATTCAAATTGCAAAATGGGATATTTATGACGCAGATGAGGAGATTTGAACTCCTGCTCGCCCGAAGGCGAATCGGCTTTCTTTTGACTTGGCTCAAGGCCGACGCATTATTGTGTTCTTGAATCTAAGAAGACCACTCTGCCACATCTGCTTGAATCTCTTGGACTATTTCTTATTTTTATTTGTTTAAATGCATCCGATGTCAATGAGACGTTTTAATTATAAATGGCATCATTATCTTGTATATTATTACATTATTAGTCAAGTGAATCGTTGATGATACCAATAAATAAACCACAAATAGATGATGACGAACGACAAGAAATTCTCAAGGTACTAGATGACGGAATTTTGACCTCAGCATCTTATTCTGGAGGTAAAAGAGTTCAGGAATTTGAAAAATTATTGACCGAATTCTTGCATGTCAAACATGCGATAGCAGTAAATTCTGGAACTGCCGCACTGCATGCTTCAATTCTTGCTGCAGGTATCAAGGAAGGCGATGAAATCCTCATCCCATCGTTTACTTTTGTTGCAACTGCAAATTCAGTGGCATGTACTGGTGCCAAGCCTGTATTTGTGGATATTCAAAAAGATACCTACTGCATGAATCCTCAAGATTTACAATCCAAGATTACCGATAAGTCAAGGGCCATAATTCCAGTCCATTTATACGGACATCCTGCAAATATGGAAGAAATTCAAGAAATAGCAACCAAAAAATCCTTGATGGTAATTGAAGATGCCTGTCAATCACTGGGATCTACATTAGATGGAAAACAGACAGGGACGATTGGTCAGATGGGTTGTTTTAGCATGTACGCAGCTAAAGTCATGACAGCAGGTGAGGGTGGCGCGATTACTACCAGTAGCGACGAGTTTGCAGAAAAGCTACGAATGATTCGAAATCATGGCATGGTGGAAGGCTATGACACACGAATTGTCGGATTCAACATGAGGTTACCTGAAATTTCGGCTGCAATTGCAAAAACACAAATGAAAAAATTTCAGTTAATGTTGGACAAGAGGGCAACTAACGCAAAGAAACTAGGGCAACTGTTAGCCGATAAAATTGGCGATAAAAATATTGTTCTGCCGCACGAAAATCAGAGGACAAAATACAACTGGTATCTTTATACGGTGGCCTTTAATGAATTTCGTGACAAAGTTAGAAAGTTTCTAAACGATAACGGAATTGGGGCTACAGTCTATTACGATCCACCCGTTCATCAAACACCTTACTACTCAAAATTTCATAAAGGAGAACTTGAGATAACAGAATGGGCCTCAAAAAGCGTCCTTTCATTGCCAGTGCATCCTTCTGTTACAGAAACTGAGTTGGATATGATAGCAAATACTGTTGAAAAAGCCATAAAGCCGTAAAGACCGGGAATAATCAGTTGTAGTGGCATAGCTTCAGATTGGTCATTAATACACATATGGTTTATATAATATTCAGACAAAGATCAAAACGATAAACATGCCTATAGATCCAGACTTTCCAAAAAATCATCAAGTTTCTGGCAAGATACAACTTGAAGATGCCGAACATTTCCATTACATATGGGGTCCAGGAAAAGCTGCTGAAGCTGCAGAAAACGAAGAAGTAAAAGCAGCATATGCCGCAAGGGGTGAACAAATAGTACCTCTTGGTGTAAGCGGTACTATGGTAGCAGTCGATTGGGATTCATGTGTGGCCGACGGTGCATGTATTGAAGCATGTCCGGTGCAGGTATTTCAGTGGTATAGAACAGAATTTGATGTTCCTGCTTCAGAGGCAAAGAATCAGCAGACATGGAAGGGTACGGGTAGTACCGTCAAAGAAGAACGAAAAGACTACACTGACAAAGCAGATCCAATTCGTGAGCATGATTGTATTTGGTGTATGGCCTGTGTATCGGTTTGTCCTCCACAAGCTGTAAAAGTAGATCAATCCTCACTTGAATTTCATGAAAAGGCTTCAGGAACTTTTAATGAAGCATTGTCAAAAGGTAGTGCTCCTCCACCACACGCACATTAGGTATTCTTACCTCATTTTTTCCAAACCTATATTTTTATTATTTCCTGTTACTTTTTAATATCCCAATAACGAAGTTCTCCTGACTACGAAACTTGATTATTTCAGATTCCTACATGGGAATATTTCTTCCGCGTGATTTTCCCAACAGAGTTCTAAGTTTCATAAACGGTAAGAGTAACTTTCCTATAACTCAAAAAGATGAAATAATTGGTACATTTTACATATTTGGTAAAGATCATAAGGTTAATGGCCAATTAGAAATTACTAATGCTAAAGACATTGCAAAAAAAACGATGGAGCAACTAGCAAGACAGATTAAGGTTTTAGCAAGTAATCCCATGAGCATGAACCAAGAATCATTGAGAGAAAATTTCAACAAGAGATCGATGCAAATCTTGATAGATTCTAATACCAAAAATGACAACAAAATAGGTTCTGATATAACAAGAAGAATTTCAAGAGACCCTACTATCTTATCAGATTGTTACGCATGGCATATCGCCTACTATAAACAAGATTACTTTTTCAAGCTATTCAATCCTCTTAGAGGTACTGATCTTCCACCAGCGCTAGTAGACCAATTAGAAGGACGGATGCTTATGCTGGGATTTAATGTGAATAATTCTACAAATTTGAAGTACGAAGATCCAATAATACCATTCTTCGAGTGGATGAGTGAATGGACCAAGTAATCTAGGCTTCAAGTTACACAGTCATAAAGCGCTCATGCCAGCATAATCTTGCTGTCATGACAAAGAACATTAAAGCCCTCGTCATAGCATTTAGTATGGTTAACGTGGATAAATCGTATGACACTCTCCTGTCTAGAATTCAGGGAGATTTGGTTAATGCTTCAAAGAAAGATTCAGCAAGACTTGAGATTCCCAAGCCTCAAATCATTTGGGTAGGGCAGAGAACAATTTTTAGAAATTTCATGGAATTCCCCAAGGCATTAAGGAGAGAGCCAGAAAAGCTGTTACTTTATTTGAATAAGGAACTTGCATCTGCAGGCTATATTGCCGGAGAAAGAGTTATTTTTCTAGGTCGAAAGGAACCATCTTCTTTTGGAGCTCTTATGGAAAGGTACGTTAAAGATTACGTTATTTGTCCTGTGTGTCAGAGTCCTGATACAAGGACAGAAAAAGTAAAAAAACTAGGGTTCCTGGTATGCGAGGCGTGCGGTGCAAGGTCATCTATCAAAGGAAATTACGCCTAGAATTATTTTGGTTCAGATATAACCGCTAATTAGGATTGATTGCAGAAAAATAACGATTGATATAATTGAAAAGAGCAAACAACTTTGTTTTTTCTCTCAATGTAATATTGATAGTAGCAATAATATCTTATCCCCAATCCTTTTCTGAGTTTGATGATCTTAGTTTAGAAAAACAGAATATTTTACAGGTCTGCTGTACTTGGGGCAATAGCCTTGCTGATGGTGTATTGACATTTTATATCAACAAGAGTGAACACTTGTCGATGGCCCATGTAGTAAAAAACTCATTTGACCAATGGGACTTGAAATTAGATAAAGTAAAATTTTTGGAGGCGCAAAATGCATCAAATGCGGATGTCTTAATATCGTTTGAAGATGAGGGTGAGCAAACTGTTGGTCAAACTACTAACGTTCTGAATGACAAAGGTTTCATAAAAAGAGTAAACATAAGAATCTCTGTAAATTTTAATGAAGTGAGGATAGCAGGAGATACAATAAATCTTGTGCTAACGCATGAAATAGGTCATGCTCTTGGATTAGGACATTCAAATTTTCATGATCTAATGAATCCCATAGTCAATTATCAAAATAAAGTCATTACTAATTGTGAGATTGATGCAGTATTGCTTGCCAACAACTGGAAATTAGTAGAAAATCTACAAGAACCAAAAAAACCAGAATTACCAATACAAAAAACTGTCAATTGTATTTCGACCTAAATTTAACAGGATATTCCTTGAAATAAAATAAAGTAATCAAATATTACTTCACTAATTTTTTGAGGCTCCTAGGCATGTCAACATTCTCAAATTTGAATAATTGTATACAATTAGGATAACAAAGAATATTTGTCAGGTTGATGGATAATAGCCTGATATTTGCTTAATAGGTTCAGGGAAAAAATAACTCCTATTACAACTCTAATAGGAAATAATTTCGGTTCACTTGGTCTATCTCCTACCTTTTGGAGTATGATTGGATTTGCGTTTGCTATACTATCCAGTATATTCTTTGGTCTAACGAATTTTTTGAACCAACAAGGTTGGGAGTTTCCCTGGCAAGTAATCGGAAGTATCATGCTGTTGATTTCAGGATTTTTTGATATTGTGGATGGGAGTGTTGCTCGTGTCATGAAGAAAACTACAACCAGAGGTGCATTTCTTGATTCTAATTTTGACAAAGTATCAGAGGCCCTAATTTTCATAGCCATAGCAATAGGCGGATTATCAAATCCGATACTAGCAATGATTGCCTTGTCAACTTCTATATTGGTGAGCTATCTCAGGGCCAGAGCAGAATCTCTTGGCATAGAGTTGAAAGGAATAGGAATCGGGGAAAGAGCCGAAAGGTTACTAATCCTGGCAATTTGTGGATTAATTCCAATTTCTGGATCCATTCAGTGGGGAGTCATAATTATTATCTTGATCTCTGCATTCTCTTTTATCCAGAGATTTATGTACGTTCTAAAAAGAATATAAAAAAGAATAAACTTACCCGAGTCTTCCTGTCCTTCTACGTTCCATTTCTGATCTTACTTTAACTATTCCTCTATGCACAGCACAGGAAACACAATAGAATTTGACATCAGTAACTGGTGCGATATATGCTCCCTGAGCTCTCAATTCTTTTGCCAAAGTAGGTTCTACCAATGTAATTCTGCCAGTAACTTTTTTTGCCTTATCTCTGGGCACCATGGCTCCGCACTGGCTACAATGTACTGTTCCAGAACTTCCTTTCCCACCCTTTGTTCGTCCTCTGCTTGTCCTTTTCTTTGGCACGACTGAATTACTATCCCTTCTTCTTTTAAATCTTCTGATGCCCTGATGTTCTCATGTCAACATTTATCAAAGCATTGGATTAATGATGATATTCAACGATGAAGGCTGCTATACTTTCAAACATTGTCGTAGATGAGATTATCTCACGGGATCTAAAGTCAAGTCAGAGTTTGGGAGGGCCTGCCGCCTATTGTGGTATCACTACAAGAAAATTTGGATTTGACACAACACTCTTTACTCATTTTGGAAATGATCTCAACCCTGAATATCTTGAATATCTAAAAAATCAGGGAATTTCATTCAATGATCTTCAACCTTCAAGTCTTCCAACAACTCGGTTCGTCTTGAAGAACCTTGAAGCTGATCGTGAATTGACTCTGCAATCAAAGTGTAGTGCTATAGACATTGAAGAAATAAAAAATGTAAAGGCAAATTGCTGGGTAGTTAGCCCTGTTTTTGACGAAGTACATATTGATATTCTGAAATATTTGGTTTCATCTCACAACGAAAAAGAAAAGCAATTTGTCATGTTGGACCCTCAGGGTTACACAAGAATTGTTGATTCGAAAGGAAGAGTGTCTATAAGAAAAAAAATGGATATACCAATCCACAAAGTAAATGGAATAAAGCTAGATAGCCAGGAAATTTCCTGCTTTACAAATGGTCTCCAGGGAATGGAAGGGATGAAAAAAATTCGCTCCATTTATGAAATTGATTATGTGTTATACACACAAGACCAGGTCATTCATCTTCTTGAAGAAGGAAAACATTACTGGATAAACGTACCCAAACATGAAACTCCTGATTCAACAGGATTGGGTGATATCATAGCATCGTCTTTTGCGTGCACCATAGTAAAAGAAAAAGACTCAGTATGGGCATTTTGCTTTGCTGCAGGAGCACTAACTGCGGCATTACAGACAACACAGGTTGGAATTAAGAAGGTACCCTCAAAATCGGCTATTGAACAAAATGCTACATATTACTACAATACAATGAATTTTGAAATACTAGAATCATAAATCAGGTTTAAATCTGAGTATCTGTTGACTTTTAATAACTACAATGAAAGTGGCTATCTCAAGTTTAGGCTCAAGAGACGATAGTCTAATTGGCAAGATCAAGAAAATTTTAGACGATGAGAATATTGATTCAGAAGTAATAAAACGATCCGACAAAATGACGACTTCAAATGTAGACATTGTGATTACTGCAGGTGGAGATCGAGCAATACTTGATTATTCGCATGATGTTAAGGAATTCTCTGTACCCGTCCTGGGGATATACGAATCAGATTCAACAGGATTTTTGGGACAAATTGATGTAAGTGATTTGAAAAAATCTATAAATAGAATAAAAAGGGGCGATTACGAAATTGACAATGTATGCCGACTTTCTGTTAATGTAGATGGTAAAGAAGTTGAACCTGTTCTAAATGATATTTCGCTTTTTCCTAGAAAAAGTGCTACTCTTATGGAATATATATTGAAGATTAATGGAAATGATCTCTGGCATGATAACAGTGATGGCGTAATAATTTCCACACCAATTGGATCGACAGCTTATTGTATGTCTGCAGGAGGACCAATGGTTTTACAAAAATCTCAGGTCTTTGTCATTGTTCCTGTAAATTCTATGGACAATACTCGTAGGCCTCTTATCGTTCCTAATACAGATAAATTGGAAATTGAAGATATACTCTGTAGGTATCTCTGTGAGGTAATACTAGATGGAGGAAAGAGGGTACCTGTTAGGAAAAATATTGTTTGTGAAAAACATGAATTTCCGGCAAAATTTGTGAAATTAATCAAGGATTCTCCTATGGATATTATCGCTAAGAAGGTAAAATTAGCAGAAGACTTGCTTGATATGCCTCCAAGTGCCAAGTTGATATTAAAGACCCTAGAATATGAAGGTGAGTTGAGTCAAAAAGACCTGAGCAAAAGGACAATGCTGCCAGAGAGGACTATAAGATTGTCCTTAAGTCACCTTATTCAACGTGGATATGTCAGGAAAAAGACATCCTTGCGCGATGCCAGACAAAAAACCTACGAGCTAAATCTAAAGCTCTAATGCGATACGATTGATTAGATACAAGAAGTTATGAACGCTTCAAATGCTTCTTCGGGTTTGCCTGGTATACTGCTAAATTCCGAATGATACTGAACGGCGAAAAAGAACTTGTTTGAGGGAACCTCAAGTATTTCTATTCTTCTCCCTTCATCAGAATGACCTGACAACACCATCCCGTTTTCTTCAATGGTCTGCCTGTAATCCTGGTTAAATTCATACCTATGTCTGTGTCTTCGCCCAATCTTCTTGTTTTGGTATATGGAACTTGCTATCGTCTTGGGAACTATCGTTATATCATGGTTTCCCAGTCTCATTGTACCTCCGAGGTCAACAGTATGCTCCTGTTCGGGCATGAATTTTACCAATGAGTTATTATTATGATTAAATTCCTGAGAGCTGGCATCGACAATTCCGCATTTATTTCTTGCATATTCTATTAGTGAAAGTTGAAATCCAAAACAGATTCCTAAAAATGGTATATCTTTTTGTCTAGCGTAATTAATAGAATTTATTATTCCCTCACTTCCTCTAGCTCCAAATCCTCCCGGAACAAGGATTCCATCAAATTTGTCCAGGAATTTTACTTCACCTTTATTACCATTCTCAAATCTTTCAGAATCAATCCACTCAACACTCAATTTCTTGCCCAGTTTTGCCGATGAATGCAACAACGCCTGATACACACTCACATAGCTATCTGGTAAATTCACATATTTACCAACAATACCGATGTTTACATTTCCCGAAAAGTTAGAGAATGAATTTGCTACTTTTTTCCAGTTAGTCCATCTTATGTTACGGTTTTTTAGATCAAGCTTGTCGGAAATTACGTCAATAATTCCTTGATCTTTTAGTATTTGGGGAACGTCATAAATCGAAGAACAATCATGACTTGAAATTACACATTGCTCTCTGATGCTAGCAAACATAGAAATCTTGTGTCTTGCTTCTTTGTTCAGTGGTTTTTGGCATCTAACTGCCAGTATATACGGGTGGATTCCTATCCTCCGGAGTTCCTGAACACTGTGCTGTGTAGGTTTTGTTTTTTGTTCTCCAACCACATCTAAAATTGGAGCGAGCGTTACATGTATGAATAAAGTTTCATTATCTCCTTCTTCCAATTCCATTTGTCTGAAGGATTCCAGGAATGGTAGGCTTTCTATGTCACCTACAGTTCCACCACATTCAACAACCAAAACATCGTATCCTTTGGCTAGCTTCTTTAAACTGCTCTTTATGACGTCAGTTACATGAGGTATTATCTGGACACATTGACCCAGGTACTTACCTTCTCTTTCGGCCCTTATCACATCTGAATAGATCCTTCCAGTAGTAATATTATGCCATTTTGTCATGGGTGTATTAAGAAATCTTTCGTAATTTCCCATATCCATATCACATTCTCCACCGTCGTCTGTAACAAAAACCTCACCATGTGCCGTAGGGTTCATTGTTCCAGCATCATAATTTACATATGGATCAATCTTTGTGCAGGTCACTCTTAAACCGGTTAACTGTAATAGCTTTGCAACAGAAGAAGCAACTATTCCTTTTCCAAGACCTGACATTACTCCACCAGTGATAAAGATAAACTTGGGAAATTTGCTGCCGGGTTTACTTTGTCTGTACTGCACATTAGAGTTTATTTTCTCACCTTTTTAATCGTTTTCAGATTATCTTATCCTGTAATTTGAAAGCCAGTCAAGCACGCAACAAGGCTAGAATTCTTTAGTACAATTATACCAGATTAATTTCAGGCTTGTCCGATATATCCTACGTTAGCAAAAAAACCAAGGATAGCGTTCACATATTCATTGTCTTTGTTAAGAAGATACATAGTATTTGCCATTTTCTTTTCTTTGATCCAATCAATGCTGCGTAAATCCTTAAGATTTCGTTTAATATCTTCTCGCTTTAATCCGGTTCTTTTGTGGAGAACATAAATAGTTACCATCTTATTTTCTTCAGCCAGGGCTTTTAGAATCTTGATTTTTCCGATTGTACCTATTCCATTTTCAATGATGGTCTTGCTATCGTAATCCATTATTTTTTATTTATCTGCTGTTCTAATAAAGGTTCTAATTCAACTAATGATGTTATGTTCATTCCTATTTCCTTTAGTGATTTCATTTCAATTATTTTTCTATCTAAAAGATCGTTCATGCAGTCCTCGAATTCAAATTTCTTAACTTTGTTTTCTTCTGCCAATTCAAGTGCATAGGCTCGAATTTCCTTCATCTCGATATATTGTCTTTTTCTCTTGCTTTGTACTTTTAGTATGGCCATTAGTGTAAGCAAATGACTCTTGGGAAGTTCTTTCAGATCCTCCATTGTAATTGATGGATTGTTATGGCCGTGGACTTTACGAATTTGTTCTAATGTTATTCTATCGCTTCCGTTTGCCTCGGCCAGATTCCCTGAGTACAGCAATAGATCAAGAGCATACCTAACATCCCCACCAACTTGGGAAGATGTTGTAATTAATGATACTTCGTCAATTATGTCAGTTCCTACAACTTTAGGATTGAATGATTCTGAAGATCTGGTAACTAGAATATCACTTATTTGGTCTACGGAATAAGGCAGAAACTCTATCGGTATTCTTCCCAGAGTACTCAACTCTGAGCTATCAATTTTATCATGAAAATCTGTACTCCTGGCTATGAATATGACACCGATAACATTACAATGCTTGGACAGATCAAATTCGTTGAGACGAGTAAAGTCATAGATTATGCCACTGTCCTTGTTTGAATGTAACAGGAATTCTATTTCATCCAAGATAATCAAAGTGTATAGTTTGTTTTCATACAAGTATGAGAGAAGATATCTCAACATCTCCTCTGCACTAAGTCCCTGTGATGGCAATTCGGGAGCAATCTTTTCTAGTAGAAACCGATAAACTGCATATTTGTTCCCGCCCTGTAATTTTAGATTTATGTATGCAACCTTGAGTGTTAATCCAGCTTTGGTAAATTCACTTTCTAACATGTTTGAAAATTTTATTATTGTTGATGTCTTTCCAATTCCTGACCTACCTATTATTTGTGGGGTAGAAAACAAGAATTCATCTGGTCTGATGTACGAATCTTTGAACATAGTTAGTAATAGCGACATTTCTTTTTCTCTATGGTGAAGCTCACTTGGTATGTACCTTGCTGACAGCCTTGACCTATCAAGGAATATCTTACTTTCTGACAATTCTCAAGTAGATTGATAGCATGATCATAATATATTTATTAATTAACCTAAAGGAGCTCTTCAATAACATTTGTGTATTCGTTATCGAACAAAATCGGTACCAGCTAGACGATTTACTATCGTAGATTCTCCATATTCAATTTACATCCGATTTATTAATAATCGCCGGTGTTCTGCTCAAATTTCAAATTTACAATTTGTAAGCACTGTGACTCCAACTCTTTTAAGGTATGTTTAGTGTTAAACAGTATGCCGAGAATATCATATCTAGATTTTTCTGCCGATGACATAGAGCGTGCAGTAAATTTTTACACCAAAGTATTTGGTTGGCAGATCAATAAATGGGACGGGCCCCTGGAATTTTGGGAAATCAAAACAGGTGAAACAAATGAGCTTGGAATTGATGGAGGCTTGTCTAAGCGTGAAAGGATAGGTCAGTGGACTACTCCTTTCATAAATGTTTCATCAGTGGATCAATATGTTGACAAAATAGAGTCCGCCACTGGAAAAATTTTTCAACCTAAAACAGCGATATCTAAAATTGGTTACACCTTGCTCTTTAAGGACACTGAAAGTAATACAATTGGATTGTTCGAGCAGAATAGAGAAGCAAAATAATTATTAAAGTATGTGAGGAAAGAATATGTGGTTAAGCACAAGGACTATGAACGAATCATAAAAGATTTTAAATCAATTAAATTTTCTTGTATCCGATGCGGGTCGAAGAATATTAAAGTACTGGATGCGAATTCGCATCCTGATGGAATCAAGGATCACGGAGTTCCTCAGACCAGTCCTTCTAAGGATATCGAAATGACGTTGTACGTAGTGGGAATCCTATTTTGTACTAAGTGTAATCATAGGTTTCATGTGAAAATATTTGACCAAGGTATGAGAAATACCAATCTCTATTTCGACAACAGTTTATAGTCAAATCATCCATAAGGAGTAATCAGTCATGTTATCTTTTAATGGAATTAAATTTGTATTTTTTGAATGCTTTATAGAGTATTACATGTTCAAGAAGCAGAATCAAATATTTTGGTCGCGCATACAGATCCATCATTGTTATTAATTGTGAATTCAACTGTCATGACTTTATCTACTTTTGTAGCATTGGCCTCTGTGACTTTAACCATCTCGCCAACATGGGTGCCAACACGTGCATTCATATCCATTGATTCTACACAATTCTTCTCATCTAACTTCAATACATGTGTATGCCATTTTGTATACATCCAATCTGACGAGACAGAGAATGTACCATTGTCTGTTACAAATACGTAGGCATACCCCGTATTTTCCTTCTGAGGAACTGTTGCTCCTGCATTTCATTCAACAGTTAAGAATGGGTTACCGTCGTTATCAATTCCAAAATCTTTTATCATAAAGTCACTTTTACTAAATTTAATATCACCAGTAGCTGCCGTTATTGAATCATTTGCTCTGAAAGTGATCAAAAATATAAAGCCAGATAACAAAGTAACGACAATCAGAAAAAAGGTAAAATTGTGAATATATGCCATTTTTATTTATCCCCTTGGATTACCCATTTACTTGGTAAATTATGTATTGTGGTACAACAATCGAATATTAGTTAAATCAAAGCTTGATATTAAGTTAAGAAACGAAAAAACTCTACAATTTCTAGAATTTCCAATATGTATTAAATTCGACGATTGAACCATAATTCATTTAAGTTAACTGCATCCATAGTCAATTGCAATAACTGCTATCAAGCTCGATTCATTAATGGAAGAGACCGCAATTTGAGGTCCTCTATCCATTTTTTATTAATTAAATATGTGATATAATTGAGCAAGTAAAGCTTTGTCATCAAGAATTCTTAAATAAAGTAGATCTAAGAGGGTAATGATGAGCGACCGCGGAAAGGATTTGAGTATATTTGTTGCTATAGCAATCATTATCACAAGACTAATCGTGGGAAATTCTACAACGCCTAGTTACGGAAAAAAAGTCCAATTCGAAACTCCATTTGAATCATCGACAATTCCTGCATGCGGAGACGAAGAGGTCATAATCACAGGAGTTGCCAATTTTGCATTTGAAGAAAGGACTGACAAAAATGGTAATCTGCGGTCAACTGCAGAAATGAAATACCACAGTATTCAGGCTGTTGGTGTTTCGTCGGGAACTGAATATAATGTCCATGAAAAAGAGAAGGGGATTATAGAACAAGAAGGAGGCGATACTACATTTAGCACTGCAATAAAAGGTTCGTTTATCTCCAAAGGTAGTGATGTAAACACTCTGATTAAGATACGGCTTGTGACCTCCATTGATGAAAATGGAAATGTTGAAACTATTGTAGAAGATGTAGATGTCAATTGCAATGGCTAATAGTAAACTAATAGACACAAAAGTTCGAATTCACTTAGATTGCTTATGCGGCAGAATACAGTTATATGATTAAAAATAAGATTACATTCTGATGTGACTTTGAGTAAATTTTTTTCAAGAGAAACTGGACTTAAAACCCTGGCCGATAATTCCTTCAAAGCGGTCGATGAGGGTATGTATGACGCAGATAAATATGACTATGCTAGTCATACCGTAATTTCTCTAAGAAAAGTAATTCTAACATGTACTCATGTTCCAATAATTTCAGAGATAAAATTCTCATCGCCATCAAAAGGTAAAATTCTTGATCAATCCAAGATAAATCCCAAGGACTTGGCAATACAAATGACTAATTCTGGTTCTGTT
>DATFEX010000019.1:0-33490 GCA_035250685.1 Nitrososphaeraceae archaeon
TGATATTAAAAATATACATGTATTGACCATGGCAACAGAAGAAGACTTCGAAGTAGGAACAGAGCAATATAGTTTTGTACAAAGTGATTTAAGAAAGGCAGCGAACAATCCTGATATTAAGTGGATTGTAGTAACTATGCATCATCCCATTTATTCATCACCTAACGAATGTAGTCTCTCTGACTGTCAGGGAGATGAAGAATTAAGTGAACTATACCATCCTTTGTTTGATAAATATGGAGTAGATATTGTTTTGCAGGCTCATGCGCGTAACTATCAAAGGAGCTTCCCATTGGAGTTTAACCAAGAGTCTCCATCAAATCCAATCGTAACAAGTACTAGTAAGGCCGAATACAAAAATCCTTATGGTGCAATATTCGCTATAGTGGGAACGGGTGGCGGTGAATTAAAACATGAACTTGAAGGTGTGGCTCCCTTTATGGCTTTCCAGCAGGATACTAAATTCGGAATCCTAGATATGCACTTTTCAGACAATAACATGGAAGCTAAATTTATTGCTAATGACGGATCTACAATGGATCAATTCAGTCTATCAAAGACAGCAAAGAAGAAGATAATTGAACGAATTAGCGAAGATACCTTTAGTGATACTAACATAAGAACAGTATCAGATCAGGAAACTACTGCTGCAACACTATTGGCAGGACAGGAACTACAGGATGGCAAACCATCAATTACATTCAAACTTGACGAAGAGGCAACAGCAGCAGCTGATACTAACGCAAAACCTATAGCTCAGGATGGCAAACCATCAATTACATTCAAACTTGACGAAGAGGCAACAGCAGCAGCATCCACAGCATCAACTAATTCTAAAGCAGAGTCATTAGAAGGACAAGAAGTACAAGAAGTCAAACCGGCAGTGACAACAAATCTTGATGACAGTCCACCTAAAGATGATAAACCAATGTTGCTATCAGAAGAGCAGGTAAAACAAGAACAAGTCAAACCGGCAGTGACAACAAATCTTGATGAGAGTCCATCTACGGATGACAAGTCCATATCATTGAGTGAAGAGACAAGTAATAATAACAAAGCTTCAACATTAGACGACAATGCAGGCAAATCAAATGTTAAAGAGGTAGGCATCGCGGATAGTAAAAATGACGTGAGCGATGAGGACTCTGAAGTAAAGACAGTTAATACAAATCTAAATGATCCATTCGCATCTCTGAATTAATTGACCTTTTAAGGTCATCCTCTTTTATATTAATACATACAAATACTAAAAATAAATACAATCTACATGAAAATAATACTAAATAATGGTAATAGCTTACAGGATGCTACTTCAAATAATCGTTTACATATTCTATTAAGATTAGTACTCAAAAATATGTAGTGTAATAATCTGCTTGCAGGATAATCAGCTATTCATAATATATGTGAAAAACTACACTATGAAAGATCTTAACATCCATGCCATTTTTTCATGTCCTTCCATTTTGTCTGTTAGAAAATTCGCTGTTCCCTCATCGTTTAGATCTTGACATTCCTTGATATTTTTTCTAAGTGTCTTGATTATCGTTTCGTGATCTGTCAATAGGTTCCCTAACATGGTATCTGCATCTGGATATGAACCAACATCTTCTTTTATTTCAGAAGAATTTATGAATTCCTTTAACGTAGCTCTAGTCTTACCGCCTACAGCTCGCACTCTTTCGGCGATTTCGTCAACTGAGGCAGACATAATTTCATATTGTTCTTCAAAGAACTTGTGGAGATCATTGAATCTTGGATCTTCTACATTCCAGTGATAATTTCTTGTCTTTGTCAAAAGGACATATTCATCTGCCAAATCGTCATTTAAGATATTGGCAATCTTTTTTAAATTCTCGCGAGTAATTCCTGTATCTATATCCAAAATATTAGCTGTTCTTGATTTAGACTTGCTCATGTATTTAATTGGCGTACAAAGTATAAATCGGTTCAAAAAGTCAAATCTTTTAATCCAAGTTAAATTATACACCTGATAACAAATGGCATTTGAGAATATTGACGCTTATTCAATCATTATTTTTCTTGTAGGGTTGCTAATTTCTACGGTGGTAATATATCTAATTACATTGATTTTGGGCCAAAAAAGAGGCATAAAATTAGCGCTATTTGCCGCAATTGTAGGTTCCATGGTGTATGGAATAACTTACGCTATTTTTGGAAATGGTTTTCTTTCTGCGCTTCTAGGGGGCATAGCCTGGTTATTGGCCCTAAAAACTATCTATAGAATGAGTTGGCTAAAATCTATTATTGTGGCAGTGATTGTTTGGATTATCACAACGGCCATAGGCTCCTTGTTGCCCACGGCTATTGGTCCTCTCTAGTACAAATCCACATTACTATTTCAACACAGAAGGTCAAAGTACACTAATTTCATAAATCAAATTAAGTGTAGTCTGTAGAAATTTGTGGCTTCATATTCTTAATTTCTTTTTCTATAGTAAACTGATCCTGTATTACACTACCGCGGTTATCATAAAATATTCCAGTTAGATTTGTGTGGGGATTGCCGTAACTAATTTCTATATCCAGAAATCCAAACTTGCCTTCAAATTGTGTGGCCATGTAAGTTTGTCGACCTGCGAGCGGATGAAATCCTTCTCCGCCTGTCCCAACAATCGCATAGACCACGCCATCTTTATCACCTTGGTATCCTGTGGTAAATTGATTTGTTACAATAGGATTAGATCCTTTATTAGGATTAAATGTGACTGGATATGTTCTCTGATAGTTGTGATTGTGTCCCTGTAGTACCAAGTCTACTCCATATTTATCAAACAACGGATGGTAAATGTTTCTTATGTCATTTTTGGCTGGATGTGCCGAAGGTGAGGTATAAAATGGACCGTAGTTGGTCACTACTATCCAATCAATATTTTCATTTGCAGATGCCTCTTGCAAATCCTTCTCAATGAACTTGTATTGATCAGAAGTAACATTAAAGTCAGATAATGTAGACATGACGATAAAATGTGCATGTCTGTAATCAAAAGAATAATAGAGATTGTCTAGCCCAAAAACATCTCTATATTGATCTAATTTCGATTCCCCATCTCTTACTTCAGAATAACCAAAAGTTATTTGTAACTTATCATCAAATGGAGAAATTAGATCTAGCCAGCAGGTCGGAGTTTTATCAGCGGAGAGATCTCCTAGAGGAAGCACCAACTCGGGTTTCTTGTCTTGCATATTGTTGATTGTATTTTTGGCGTTTTTCGAACATCCATAATCACCAGCTGCAACAAAATTAAAGTCTTTAAGTTTGGTATCACCCTCATCTGCAAAGTTATAGTCATAGTTAGATTCTTCCTCCTTCTCCTCATCATCCCTTGACTCAATCCTAAGTTGAATCCTCTGTTCATCATTATTATCATCTCCAGACCTATCTCTATTTTTTCCATTACCTTTTCCTTTACCTTTGCCAGGACTATCCTTTCCCGGTTTAGCTGACGCTTCTTGCATATTGATAATAATATTGGCAGAAATTATGAAAAAAATTGCTGAAAAACATATAGCAATAGCCGCATTTCTATAGCACAATTGCACCAAATTGTTATCTGAATTCGAATATTTCTCAAAATATAAAAATTTACCTTATCCGATGATTTTTTCCAAATAGAAAATTCAGTGCGGATTGAATCTAATTAATAATGCAATATGCGCTATTTTGTAAATACTGCGTTTGACATTAAGGAAAAATATATATATTGTAATACATCTTACATTATGTAAGGTGATATGCAAAGATTGTGGAAAGATCAATGGGGATTTAGAGATAGATTTTTTGAGCAGGTAGAGAGAGAGTTCTCAGAAGCTGAGGATATGCTAAATAGAATGTTCAAGGCAGCAGCTGAATCTGGTGTGGAAGGCTCACGTACACAGCCATACTTTTATGGATACCAGATTACAGTCGGAACTGATGGCAAACCACACATACGAGAATTTGGAAATTTAAAGCCTTCTCAGAAAGGATTACTTGAGCAAAACGAAGTTCGCCAGCCACTTGTTGATACATCAATTAACGAAAAAGACAACACTATGATAATAACAGCAGAGATGCCAGGTATAACAAAAGAAGATGTTAAAGTGACAGTGGAAGAAGGTCTGGTAAAGATACATGCTGAAAAAGGAAACAAAAAATATCATACAGAGCTACCAGTAGATGAGGAACTAGACGCAGATACTACAAAAGCCAGCTACATCAACGGAGTGCTGGAGCTTAGGATACAGTTCAAAAAACCTCTAACACCAAAATCTAAAGACATAAAAGTTGAGTAGTGGTACTAGTCAACTAAATTTTTTTTCTTTTTTGCATTAGGACCGAGTTAAATGATTCCAAATAAGAGTAATCAAATATCTCCACTACAAGATGAGAAGTCAAATTCTAACAGGACCACTTTCTATGAGCCTATCCTCCAATTATCTCAGGATAAAAAATCTTTTTCATCAAATTTAGTAAATCCTATTACCGAAAATAAAGTAAAATCAGTTTCAAGAAGAATTGATTATAACTTTTTCAATTACTGTTCTATCTGTGAGTTGAAATATCCAAAAACAGTATTTCGTTGTAAGGATTGCAATCAGAAAGTAAGAACGAGGCCTTGGCATCGTTCAAAGATTATTGATCGTAAAAGAATTTAATATATTCTGTCAAATTTATATTATAGTATGAAAAAAAATATAAAAGCATTATTTCCTGATATCGGCAGAGAAATCTTGATAGAGCTGGATGATTCACGTTCCCCAAAGACCTTTCAAACAATACTTGAAAATTTACCTGTCGAAATTAACATTACTAAATGGGGAGATGAACTGTATACTGAAAGAACCCATATTTCGGCAATTGAGGAAAATGCTAAAAGAGAAGTGGACTACTTGGACGTTGCTTACTGGCCTGAAGGTAATGCATTATGCCTATTTTATGGACCTACCCCTATCAGCAAAGATGGACAAATACTGGCTTACTCACCTGTAAATATAGTGGGAAAAATAATGTCTAATGATAATGAAAAGGACGAATTGTTATCTATAATCAAAGATAATACAAAGGTGATATTCAAGTCAGTCTAGAACAATCTGCAAAATCACTGCCTGTTAAATATAGTTGCATAGTTTGAATATTACATATTGACTAATTTTGAGTATGCATCTAATTACTTGCAGCTCAAATCTGGAATAATCAATAAACTTCTATTCTACAATTTGCAGTACCTGGATTCTAGAATTCCTTGTATCAGTTACATACACTGTGCCTTCATTACTGACAGAAATATCCTCTGGTTTGTGTAACTGTTGAGAACCTTTACCATCTGTTCCCCAACTTGCCAAATGGTTTCCGATATTATCAAACATTTGAACTCTTGAATTTATTTTGTCTACAATAAACACTTTATCGTTAACATCTATTGCTATTCCCGGAACAGTTTCAGAGAACTTGTCTAATCCCATTCCTGAGGATTTCCACTCTCTAACGAAGGTATCTTTATTATTAAAAACCTGAATTCTATAGTTCTTCATATCAGTAACGTACATATTGTCCCCATGATCAAATGCTATGCCGTGAGGCGTACTAAATTTGCTCCTTCTGTACCTTCTGATCCGATAGTTCCTATAAAAGTACCATTATTATGATACTTTAATAGTTGATTGCCGTTTGAGTCAGTTAAATATACGTTGCCTAGAGAATTTATGGCGATTTGATGGGGGCCCCTGTTAACGTCTCGACCTCCCGTACCATTATACTCCCATTTTGTAATAAAATTTCCATTTGAATCGAACTTTTGCACTCGATGATTCTTGAGCTCAACTGTATAAACAAATTTTCCTTCAGGATCAACTGCCACATCATGTAGACCCATAAACTGCCCGCTCTTGTTTCCCTCTGAACCCCAACTCATCATGAATGTGCCGTTAGACGAGAACTTTTGCACTCGTTTATTGCCTGTATCTCCTACAAAAATGTTACCAAATTTATCAACTGAAAGACTGTGAGGATTGGTTAGCTGTCCTTTTTCAACACCTTTTACTCCAATCTGGTTAACATATTGTATGTTCGACTCCTGCGAATAAGCTTCATGGCTGGAAAAAGGAGTTTGATAGAGTATGCCAAACAATGTTAAACTTAGCAGATAAACAAGAGATTTTTTCAAATTGGACAATGAATTAATTTAATTGTTCTTGAAAAATAAATATGTATTTAATCAGGGATGAATGATAGCATAAACCTTTACTTTACTTCATGTGTTGTACAATCCTAAAAATAAAAAATTTGTTAATTTACGTTAATAGTTTAAGCCTGGAACTGTATATAGAGGTAAATTACATTCTTCGCACTTGTAATAGAGAAAATCGAAATCAGAGCAAAGTGTCATGATTTCGTGACATCTAGGACATTCTATTTCATTTTCAAGATTATCAGTAATCGATATCGGTTGACTTTTTTTTTCTAGCATGTAGTGAATTGTTCTAGGGTTATAGGCAACCTTTAGGCTCAATCTGTTATTATATAGCCAATATATTATAAAAGAGCTATAAAAAATTAAAAAAATTCAATATTTTTCTAGAGTCTCAGGGAGAGTATCATTTATTTTAATTCTATTTATTATGAACATCATCAAAGTATAAAATTTGGTACAATGCTTAAATAGTTGATCAGCGTATATATAACTACTTAACCGTTATAATGTCAAAGGTAATTACGTGTTCAACCTGTAATGTAAAAGAGAATAAGATGGTTACTGATGTAGTATCAGGAGAGATTGTGTGTAGCAACTGCGGAACGGTTGCGATAGATGGCATTGAAGAGATGGGCAAGGAATGGATTAATCCCAAGGATCATGAAACCGATAAGAGTAGAATAGGTATGCCATTTTCTCTTGCAGTACATGACATGAACCTATCGACTATCATTGGCAAAACAAACAAGGATTCTACCGGACATTTGATTGATTCAGGGATGCAAGCCAGAATGAATAGGTTGCGAATATGGGATTCTCGTACCATATTCAGAGACAGTTCTTCACGCAATTTCACGACCGCCTTCGTATTGTTGGATAAATTGAAAGATAAACTAAGTCTTACACCTTCCATAGTCGAAAAAACTGCCTACACATATCGAAAGGTCCAAGAAGATGGATTAATAAGAGGTAGAACAATAGGGGCAGTTCTTGTCGCTTGTCTGTACATAACTTGCCGGGAACTGGGTGTGTCTAGAACCATTGATGAGCTCGCAGATGCTAGTAACATAAGAAGAAAGGCTATTGCAAAAATTTACAGAGATATTGTATTTCACTTGAAAAGAAAAATACCTCAAGTAAATTGTTTCCAATGCATAGATAAGATTGCAAACAAAATTGAACTGAGTGAAATAACAACGAGACATGCAAGAGATTTGATGAAAAGAGTTCTTGAACAGGAATTTTCTGCTGGAAAAGATCCTATGGGATTTGCTGGAGCAGTGTTGTATGTATCTCTTCAGATGGAAGGAAAAACAGTTAGACAGATTGACATTGCAGAAGCCGCAGGTGTTACAGAAGTGACTATAAGGAATCGAGCAAAGGAATTGAAAAGCAAATTGAATCTTATTTAGAAACTATCAGAATACTACCTTCAAATACTGATATCACATCAATTCCCTAATTCGAAACGGATTTTTTCATTCTCTATTTTTAAGAATATTTTTATGCTAAAGATCATACTAATATTCATTGGAAAATGATAATGTAGAGGTTCTATTTTCACTCTATGATATATATGATCGAAACAGAGATGCTATTCTCTGGTTCCTTGAAGATTTCAATGCAAAAAGCTACCAGGAGTATAAGCAAAAATATCATGGTACAAGCAAGGACAGGTGTCATTTCATACGTGTTTGTGGTTTTTTTGAGCTTTCAGGAACTTTGGTAAAAAGACAACTAATTGATGCTAACCTGTACTTTGATGTTTTCAACCCCACACCTTTCTGGCAGAAGGCAAGACCAATAATAGAAGAAATGAGGAAGACAAGGCCATTTATTTATGAAAATTTCGAACTTTTAAATCAAATGAAACTAGAGTGGGTCCAAAAGAGACCAAAATCAAAAGAACATTCATGAATGAGCTATTATGAAATCACTGATAGAATAATTTGATCCATTGTCTTTTATTTTAATAATTGCTAGTACATGTTAGTAGTGTAAGGAAAAAATTTTGTCTGTGAATATAGGTTGTTCAGGCTGGAGTTACTCCGACTCTGTTGAAAAAGGTGGATGGTTGAAGATATTCTATCCTAATACCAAGACAAAAAAACTGCAATTCTATTCACAATTCTTTAGCACGGTAGAAATGGATGCAACATTCTATGAAAAATTCTACAAATTCATGACAAAGGAGACATTCATTTCAATTTCTAATGCATCACCACATAACTTTCAATTCTCTCTAAAAGTTCCCGAATCTATAACTCATGAAAAAAGTTTGGATGTAAATAGAGGAGCAATAATAGTTCTAGAAGAATTCCTTGAAAAGATATCTCCGCTAAAGGCTACTAATAAATTGGGCGCTTTAATTATTCAACTGCCACCTAGTTTTACAGTGAATGAATTTAGAAACATTGAAGAATTTTTAGATAGACTACCCACAGGATATGATTATGCTGTAGAATTCAGACATCCTTCATGGAATACTGAAGGTCCATGGGAATTACTGAAGCATTATAATATTGCGGCGGTTATGACTGATTCGCCACCAGGGGATAGACTACAATTTCTTTCAGAAGTCATAGCTACTGCCAATCATAGTTTTATTAGATGGCATGGAAGAAGTGCTAAACATCGATACAATTATCTTTACTCTAAACAAGAACTAAATCAATGGGTTAAAAAAGTTAAAAAGTTATCTTTGGAAACACCAGTCGTGAGGGGTTATTTTAATAATCATTATGGTGCGAAAGCCATTGTAAACAGCCTTGAATTTAGGGAATTACTTGGCGATAGTCTATCTGGTGGAGCTAGAGAGATAAAGGAAAAGATTAGTGATTTTTATAGAACAAAACAGCTGGATCTAGATAATATTTACGTCAGAAATGATGAAATTAATGATTCACATGTTAATGCTAATTGATATTGGTAAAAGTAATGATATCTATTATAGATATTGACATAATCTATTCTGCTGTCAACTTTAGACCAAATGGTTCTGTAACAGAATTACATGTTTCTATCAATAATTCACAATATCTCTTTGCATCATACACCGTCTTTGACTTTATCAACTCAAAAGGAACACTTCTTTTTCTTGAATTTTTTCTATAATAATCAGTTATTACATATTTCAAAATTTGCCCTGCTTTAAGTGATTTACCTGTACTATTTAATTGCAGTAACGCATCTAGTTCTACTGTATTTCTATTTTCGTACTCATCTACATTTTTAGATATCCTCTTTGTTAGAACCAAATCATTTATGGGGACCTTTCTATTTTTCAAAAGTTTTAGATACATTTGAACTACATCACTTACTTTTGGCATCAAATTTCTAACTTCTCTTATCGAATTGGCCTCTGATATAATGTTCAAGATGTTTTGCTGAACATTTGAAAAAAATTCTGCAGTATCATGTCTCCTTGCTTCTATTCCCCTCATCTTTACTGTTCCATCTTCAAAGACACCAAAATAACGATTTGCGACAGGTAGTATTGTATTATTTTTTGAAGGAACAAATACAATCCATTTGTATATACCTTCAAATGAAATTGGAAATCCAGTTTTATTTTCTATCTCGGTTTTCAAATTGTCATAATCATTTTTATTTATTGTATCTTTCTTTTTCTTTATCCATATGGAATCAACCATGGCATGTAGGATCTCAAATCCATGTGATTCTGCCATCCTTATTGTTTGTAATAAAATCTGTCTATCAAAAGCACATACTGCAATATGTGCATCTATCCTACCAAATTTAGCATTATTAAAACCAAGGTAACCAAAACTAGTCACCAAAACCCATTTTAGAGCAGTTTGTCTTGCATCATAAATTTTTTTTAGTTTGGGATCAGTGGTTGAGTTTTTTTTGTCTTTATATATAGCTCTTTTTTTTAGTAATATTTCTAATGATATGGGAACTATGCCTCTTCTTTTTTCACATATATGATAATTTAGTAATTCCGGAACGTGTAACTTGGAACGAGAACAACACTTACAAATTACAGTCTCAGCAGATATGTTTTTTTTAAACATTATTGTAGGATAGAGCGAAACAAAATCAAGTTCAGCAACATTTTCATGCACACCAATAATTGGTTCAAATATCAAACCACCACGATCAGCAGTTAAAAGATCTCCAAGTGACTTTGGATGTTCTGTAAGCGTAGGTTTCCATGGAATAAGTATATCATTTCTTGTGGCATTATAAAATTGTAGACTGCTCATACATTTTCCAATAGAGGCTCTAGATGCTGTATGTAATGGTAATCTACAAATTCTTGCAAGTTCGTACAATCCTTGAAGACCAGATTCATTTAGAACAAAGGAATTGTATGTATCAATATGTATTCTTCCAAATAATTTTGCAGCTGATGGCTTGAAATATATCCTACCATAAGCAAAATATGATGTTCCATCTTTTTTAGATCTGCGTAAAGGTATACCTTCTCTATCTAGGATTAAATCTACTTGATTGATTTCCGATCTATGCTTTAGATAAGGAAATGTAAATGAATCACCGTCCTCTGTGAGAATGAAATCTGGATTAATTTTTTTTATCTCTTTAACAAGTTGATATAAAATATCTATTTCAGAACCCTGAATATGAATAGTATCTTTTGTGTCACAATTTTGTATAGTTACTGATGCAATTGAATCAGTAAATCTGGGTATCTTTCCTTCATTTATTTTTGGGAATACTTTTAGATTTATGTTATTAAATAGTGGTAATCTATATTCTGTAGACCAGATATTATCTTCATTACGTATCCAATTGAGTTTTGAATTAGATACATGAACTTTACATTTCATAAGCGGAAAAATATTATGTTCATAAAAATAGG
Organism: Nitrososphaeraceae archaeon; assembly: GCA_035250685.1. Taxonomy (GTDB): domain Archaea; phylum Thermoproteota; class Nitrososphaeria; order Nitrososphaerales; family Nitrososphaeraceae; genus TA-21. The sequence goes on from DATFEX010000019.1 coordinate 11,041, forward strand.
ATTGTTCTGGTAGAATGTCTACATTATATAGACGGAATTGTCCAAATCTTCCCATTCTCTCGATTTTTTTTGCCAATTTTAGTGCATAAGTGGAATCCCTTAATTTCAGTTCAAGGACTCGGGATTTTTTGACATCAGTTATCAATTCATATCTTGAGGGAAAATCATATTCTTTTATCATAGAAAGTATTTCATTGTTCTCTATGAGAGATTTTAGCAAAAACATGTCAGCGGCAACGTAGATTTTATGATTCCATCTCTTATCTTCCACTCTAATGGTTGTAGCAGAATTATCTTTTTTTATCCAGAAAATCATATTGCCATTTAAAGTATATGCATCAAATAACCAACCAGATATCATTTCTCTATGAAATTAGATACAATTTATCAACTGGGATGCTGTGACACAAAGAACATTATTTTTCTTATTATAGATTTTTTTATACGCTGATAAACAATTAGATGCAACATTATCCAATTTTTCAATTTTGAATTATATAATAAGAAAGGATTCTATCAGGCAGGGAGGGGTTAAAAATAGTAGCGAGTAATATTATGAAGACAAGTAGAACCAAACAACAGAGCGAATATTAATAAAATAAAAATAAAAACATGAATGTTCTAATATCTAAAAATCAATCTGTCCAATTCTACCATTTCGATAATCTTCCAAAGTTTTGTCTATTTCTTCCTTTGTATTCATAACGAATGGCCCGTACTGGACTATGGGTTCATTGAGAGGCAGTCCTGCAATAAGCAGTACATCAAGAGGTGACTTTGCACTATCGGATTCTCTTATTGAAATAATGTCACCATCATTTTCAAACACGATTAGGTTTTTTTCTCCAACAGCTGTTTTATCTTTGCCAAAAAGACCTTTTCCTCTAATAACATACGCAAACGTACTATAATTTTCGGGAACTGACTGCACAATCTGTCCTCCTGGTTGCAGGGTAAAGTGCAGATAGAGTATAGGGGTCAACGTACTAATAACTGCCTTCGCATCACGGTAATTTCCTGCAATAACTCTAGCAGATACTTTACCATCTGGAGTACTGACTTGAGGAATTCTTGTAGAAGGAACATCTTGGTAATCAGGTTTGATCCACTTGTCTGTTTTCCTAAGGTTTATCCAAAGCTGAAATCCATGCAACCTTCCACCATTTTTGGCAAATTCCTTCTCCGGCATTTCAGAGTGAACCAATCCAGAACCTGCTGTCATCCATTGAACATCACCAGGTCCAAGCTTTCCAGAATTACCTTGAGAGTCCTTATGTTCAAATTTCCCCTCAAGCATGTACGTAACAGTTACAAAACCTCTATGTGGATGTTCTGGAAAGCCTTTACTTTCATATGGTAATAAATCCAATGGTCCCATCTCGTCTAAGAGTAAGAAAGGATCTAGGTTTCGAACAGAGCCTGAAGGGAAGGATCTATGTACCACAAAGCCATCGCCTTCTGCAGTTTCATTACTTTTTGTCACAAGTTTTATTGACCGATAATTTAAATTCGTTTCATCAGAAACGTCTGTGACATTACTGCTGCTATCTTTCCCAAATTTTTCCTCTTTCATATACCATATTTACCAATATCATATTTAAGTAAGGTTATGTTGCATATTGTCCTAATATAACTAGATGAGAATTCTCACCGTAAAGGCCATTTGATACATTTTCAAGTAACTTCGTTCAGGCATTCTTGTAATGCATTGAAAAAATATATTCATGATTTCTAACAAAAATTCCAAAATATTCAGAAATTAATTATAATCTAGTCCAGCACAATCGACATTGCTATAGGATTAGTACCCCTAATTTTGTTAAATGATCTAATCAGGGCAGTTAGGAACCCGTATTTTTTATCAATCATGGAAAATGCCATTGACGATTCTTTCGTATCAGCAAACTTTGCATTTCCATCAAACCATGCTCCTTTAGTATTTCCACGAATATCGCATGGTGCAATCCTAACATGAGGATTGTTCCTGATTCTCTTTACCTTGCCTGATTTGGAATCCGTTCTAAAAAATATAACACCTTCGTGAATAATGAACCAAATAGGAGTTCTAACTACGGATCCATTTTTCTTCAAAGTTTCAATGTTGATGTACTTGAAGCTTGATAGTTGAGATAGCTTGTCTTCAGACATGTATGTTACTTGGAACATAGAATGGTCTTATTAGTGAATGTTTTGAATTGAAAATTATCTACATCTCACTATCATTTGAAGTACTAATAAAACGAAATTGTGCAGATTTCAGACTTTACTCATAATTTAATATAGATTTGAAATAAATCAGGAAACTACAAAGTACGGTTGATGAAACCTTTGTACTAACTTTGTTGGTTGAACTGACGCTAGCTGCTACTATATTTCTGTTTGCAGAACTTTTAACTCAGGTTGCCGATTGCTTTTTTCAAATCCTCAAATACCATTACTGGATGGAACTCAACCTTTGCACCAATGTCCTGAAATAATGGTTCAGCTACACTTGGTATCATGTCAACACTATCAATGTTGACTATGAATGCGAACGTTCTATCTCCCCCTGCTTCAAAAAAGTAAGAAGCCTCAGGTTTAACTTTCTTCATATAATCTTCTAGATTTTGCATAAATTTTGGATCCTTTACCATCTTATTACCTGCCTCTGTAGGAATTTGTGCCCTTACTAAAAATCTCACAAGCCTACTTACATTTCAAAGTATAAAAATCTTTGAACTCAATCTCAACTTAATGAAGTTTAGTCTAACTAATAGAAATTGATTTAATTGGTCAATAAGGTAGAGGTGAATACGATAATTAATAGAATGGAAATCCACATATTGAGCTTATTTCCGTCTCGATAATGATATCAGTAGAATAGTTAGAAATAAGGTAACGATCTTCACTAGTTGGATCTAGAAGCATGATAAATTCCGAAAAGCTCCATGCATTGCTTATGAATGATAATTTTCAAATAATAATATGAAGTATCAGTTTTGGATTCTAACCTGCGATTTTTTGTTTGTAAGAAGGTGATATAATGAACCATGTAGTTGAAGACACGAAACATAGTAATCATTTCTAAGAATCGAATTTCAGGTCATTTGCCATCAAATCGTAAATTCAATATAGGCAATTTTTGAACTATACTTGATTGCTAGACGATCTCGTCAAGGATAGAGTAGATAATGATAAACCCCGACTTGAGGGATTAACTCATACAGTAGACAAGCTGCAGTTTTTTGACAAGGAGACATTCAAAATCTTGGCATCATTTATTGATGAAATCAAGATACACAACACCTATCCATTGTTGATTTCAGACAATCTCCTTCAGAAAAGAATTTCATACTATCATGATCATGATATCAAGGTATCAACAGGAAGTACCTTAACAGAATATGCGATTTCCGGTAACTATTTTGACAAATTCATAGACGAATCGGCGGAAATTGGATTTGATATTATAGAAATTGGTGAGAATAACATCGATCTAAATATTGATAAAAAAAAGAAATTTTCTGAAGCAATAGTTTCTAAAGGTTTGGAATTTAGATGGAAAATAGGCAAAAAAGATCCCAGACATCAGCTTGGTATTGATAACACGCTAGTAAAGGTTGAAGATGCGCTGAATGTTGGTGCTAAAAAAGTGACATTGGAGGCAAATGAGGGCGTTAGCGTGGGAATATATGATCAAAGTGGTTCTGTAATTTGGAATTATGTTGCAGTGCTTACAAACAAATATCCTCCTAGTACATTCATTTTTGAAGCTCCACTAGCTTCTGAACAATCTGCATTAATAGCCGAATTTGGCCAACGTGTAAACCTTGCAGAAATTAGCATTGACAATATAGCTTCGGTAGAATCTCAACGGCGGGGGTTTCTTTCAAAATCGTCTTTTGGAATGTCCTTCACACACAAACAGATAGACGGCAGTCCTGCTTCCAAGTTTATTTATTATATTATAAAAACAAGACATCCCATTGAACAAAGTGAATTAATTAGTCTCACTCAACTTCCTAGAAGGACAATACAGAGCGCAATTGAAGATCTAAAGAAGCATGGATTCATAATAGAACGAAACAGTTTTGATGATACTCGGAGAAAAGTGTATTTTTCTGTTAAATCAGAATGGTTGTAAACTTCACATTTTTTGCATAGAGAGTTATCAAAATAGGACTTTATCTTTAGGACGTATAGTTGCCGCTATTAGAGTTAAATCGAATTTTTCTTTTCTTGTTAATTAGAGTGCAATTTACGCGTATATATTCAAATTAATTGCATATTTGAAAGGACTCAAATATGCCGTACAAAAAATGAAACTTTATGAATAAGAAAATACTAGTTTCAGTAATTGGTTTATTGCTAGTAGGAGTTATTGTACAGCCGTTTATTTCAAACCATGTATATTCTCAGGAGAAAAAAGTTCTAAAAATAGGATTCTTTCCCAACATTAACCATGCACAGGCAGTGATCGGTATTGGGAATGGGGATTTTCAGAAAGCGTTGGGCGGTGATGTTGAAATAAAGACCTTTCTCTTTAATGCAGGCCCGTCAGCTATAGAAGCCCTCCTTGCAAGGCAGGTAGACTTAGCATATATCGGACCAAATCCGGCAATTAACGGTTACGTAGTTTCTGAAGGAAAAAGCCTAAAGATAATTGCAGGTGTGTCAAGTGGGGGAGCAGTATTTGTCGTGAGAAATGACTCTGGTATTAACTCTGTAAAGGATTTTGCTGGAAAGAAATTTGCCTCACCTCAATTAGGAAACACCCAAGACGTTGCACTGAGAAAATATTTGCTTGATAATGGATACAACACTAAGGATAAGGGTGGAAATGTAGAAATACTTCCAGTTAAGAATCCTGACATCTTGACTTTATTACTAAAAAAGGAGATTGATGGGGCTTGGGTTCCTGAGCCATGGGGTGAAAAAATGATAAAAGAAGGAAACAGTAAGCTCTTTTTGGACGAACGTACTTTGTGGCCAGAAGGGAAATTTGTTACTGCAAACATAATAGTAAATCCAGAATATCTCCAACAAAATCCTGAAGTCATAAGAAAATTACTAGTTGTACATGTCAGTGAGACTCAATGGATAAATTCCCATAAGCAAGAGGCGCTAACCATTTTCAATACTCAACTAAAAAGCCTGACCGGACAGACTATCCCCGAAGATCAGCTTTCTGAGGCTTTCAAAAGACTCGAACTAACTTACGATCCTGTGAAACAATCTTTATTCGAGTCTGCCAGCGATGCTTTCAGTGTTGGATTTCTTGGAAAAACAGAACCAGATTTATCAAGCATTTATGACCTTACTATCCTCAATGAAGTCTTAAAATCTAAAGGTCTCAAGGAAATTGACGAAAATTCGGGACTGGCCAATACAACAATTCAGACTAATGTTACCAGTAACATCGATAGTAATCCATTAAAATAAGACTATCTTAAAAAAGTACATATCAGGGATTTATAATATAGATATGGTATTAGAGTAACAGAAGCTATGGAAGTATGTTTAGACGTTAGTTTGGATCCAAAGATACTCCACAAGCATTAGGCCCTGCTTCCAAATCTGGCATTTGCATATCATCAAAAGGCAAAATTCTTTTGTTGATTTCAATAATTGTCTTGTAGTTCATTGGCCTTGATGGCAAAGTGTCGGTAACATTATGAACAAATTCATCCTCATTCATGGAGAGCAGTTTTATTTTTTTCTTTATTGAACCAATTGTTTCAGATATTGGTTCTGCATGTTTTAAGACTATTGAAGTTGCATTAAAGTGGGCAGGAAGAATTAAAGTATTTTCCGGCAGATTAACTATTTTTTGATGGTATGTTTGGTATAACAGCGAGGCATATTTCTTGGCTTCTTCTCTTAGGTCCGGTCTTCCTACACTATCGACAAATAAGGTATCCCCCGTAAATAAATAGGAAATCTGGGGCTTGTCGTCTGTATCTTTATTTGAATCGGTATTATTGGTGTATCTTGCCAAAAGCGACATACTACCGTTCGTGTGCCCTGGTGTGTGGATTACTTTGAGTGATATTCGCGGTGATACTTCTAAATTATCTCCATCTTTTAGATAATTGATTTTAATTTCTGTATTTTCACTATTATATTCTTCCAAAGAGCTAAAACAAGCAAGAGCCTCTACATTTCCTCCTTCAGTTACTGTTTTGGTTAACTTTGCTACGCCAGAAACATGATCGGCATGCTGATGTGTATCAACTATTTTTGTTAATTTTAGCTCATTTTCCCTAGCAACATCCACAAAAGCATCATATATTTCGCGACTTGGATCTATGACTACTGCAGTCTTATCTTCTTTTGAGGATACAATATATCCCATACATCCTTTTGATATTCGTCTTATCTGCCAGATTCTGAATGGAGCTTCTATTGGAACCTGAACTTCAGCAACATCGTATACCTTATTCCAGCCCGCCATTCCTCCCCTGACACTCCTTACGTTATACCCTAGTTGATTTAGCAACCTTGCTGCCATCATTGACCTGTTTCCGTGCGCACAGAGCGTAACGATTTCTTGGTCTTTTGGAATTTCTTTTAGCAAATTGGGATCATTCATGAACAATCTATCAACGGGGATTAACTTGGGATTTTGATGATTTTCATATGATAACTTCCAAGCCTCATATTCCTGGGGCGTTCGGACATCCAGGATAAACACATTCTCGTGATTATCTATTTTCTTTTTTAATTCTGTAGGTTCTATCTCTTGATTATTTCCAGACGTTTGGCCGTTCATACATGATAGTAGAAAACTTATCATATTTGTAGGTTTAAATTCTGGCTTCATAGTAGGTTCAGAGTATTACTGAAATCAAAATCAATGCTCGAACAAACTATTCATTGATGCCTATCAGTATCTTAAAATTTAGCGTTTTTTAATTTATGATTAAAAAGTCTTGGTTTATTTTGAATGCTACCAGAGATCTCAAACAAGATCATATCTTAATAAATCGTCTTGGAAAGATAGCAAAGAAATGCTCTGATTTATTATATGACAATGTAGATATTCCAATAGAAGATATCAAAATAATTTCAATGCTTATCCACGAATTTGTAGATAAATTTCATCACGGCAAAGAAGAGAAAGCTTATTTTCCGCAAATGAATGATAAGAATAACTCTGCTCAAGATATTCGAAACTTCTTGATAGAACATGAGCTTGGCAGGCGCATTGCAAAAATGCTATCACAAAGTCTAGTGTCTTGGGATGGAGGCATTGGTTCAACAGAACGAGCTGCAAGATTCTTGAATGCTTATTCAGTATTCATAACCCTACATACTGAAAAGGAAAACAGATTTTTCGATCTAATTGAGAAAAAAAATGGACTCTCTGAAGAGGAACATTCGCTATTGATGAAACACTTTGAAACCTGTCATAATGAAGTTGGCGGTAAAGTTAGAGTGGAACAGATGACAAAACTGATAGGATGCCTCGAAGAAAGACAATGGATGAAAAGGTAGATTATCTATTAGAAAGCAGGTAGATTACATCGATACCGAGGAGATAGTGTAAGACATATAAAATCCAAATAACCACTACTGATAATGAAAAAAAGTACTAAGTACTACCTTTTATTATTCTTATTTATGTCCCTGATTCTATCAGTAACCTCACTAAGCAATCATGTGCAGAGTGCTTATGCACAAGAGCAGCCGAGCAATAATACAGAATCAAATACAACTATCAATAATGATAATGTCCAAGTTCAGACTTTTGAAAATCTGAGTAATTTCTTTGGCTCTCCAATGTTTTTTGAAACCAGTCATAATAGTATAGGGTCTATAACAATTAGTAATAATCCTCTCAAGACTCAAGATTCCTATTATGCTACAGGAGTTTTGAGGGAAGTTGGAAATGTTACGGACAGGGCTACTTATATCACGACTCAATTAGCAAATGGTAAGTCAACCAGTATAGGAAAAGGAAACTTTACCACTTCTGATGGAGATATTGCCAATTACACCGGACAGGATGTAGGTAATACTGACAGTAGCGGAATTGAAACATACAAAGGTATCCAGATTTTTAGTAGCGATCCAGAAGGCAAACTTGGGTTCTTAGATAATGTAATTGGAATTTATGTTTACAAATACTTGCCAAATGGTACGACAACGGGGACTATCTGGGAATGGAAATAATCTATACTTTTTGTTTCTCTTTAAATCATGTATGAATTGAAGGCCCAGAGCAAGTGATATCGATTGGATAAGCAAGATTATGATAGTTCCAAGGCAGAAGAATTTTCCTCAAAGATGTTTCAGTTCCTAAACAGCGGAATGCTGTCACTCATGATCAGCATCGGTTACAAGACAGGCTTATTTGATATTATCTCTGAATTAAAGCCTTCGACAAGTCAAGAAATTTCACAAGCAGCCAATCTTAATGAACGTTATATAAGAGAATGGCTCGGTGCAATGGTAACAGGAAATATTATAAAGTACGATCCCTTATCAGAGAAATACCATCTCCCTAAAGAGCATTCTGCGTTTCTGACAAGAAAATCAGGAATTGATAATTTAGCTGTTTTGACCCAGTATGTTTCACTAATGGGTAATGTAGAAGACAAGATCGTAGAATGCTTTAGGAATGGCGGTGGTCTTCCATATTCGGAATATCCAAAGTTTCAGCAGTTGCAAGCAGAAGAAACTGCAAGAATTTTTGACAGCATGCTAACCAATCAGATATTGCCATTGATTCCTGAAATTAACAATCGTTTGAAAGATGGAATTAAGGTACTAGACATAGGATGTGGAGGAGGCCGTGCCATCAATCTAATGGGAAGGGCATTTCCCAGATCCAATTTTACCGGTTGTGATATTTCTCATGAAGGAATATCATCAGCAAAAGAAGAGGCAAAAAATATGGGATTAACAAATGTTCACTTTGAAATTAAGGATGCTTTGTTAGTTGAGGATCTAGGCAAGTTCGATCTCATTACTGCGTTTGATACTATTCATGACCAGGCCCAACCTACAAAGGTACTAAAGGCCATATATGAATCCCTGAATAGTGGTGGTTTTTTCTTAATGCAGGACATAGCCGCTTCAAGTAAAGTAGAGAAAAATATTGATAGTCTTTTGGCTCCCACACTATATACAATATCTACCATGCACTGTATGTCGGTATCTCTTGCCTTCAACGGGGAAGGTCTTGGTACTATGTGGGGTAAAGAATTGGCAGTAAAAAAACTTACTGAAGCTGGATTCAAAGATATCAACGTAAAGAATGTAGAGGGAGATATCATGAATTACTACTACTTGGCAAGAAAATAGTGATAAACTTCATTCTCTACGAAAAGTAAGAGGTAATTATCTAGATATCATTCATTACCCATCTGCTTAGAAATTCTTTTTCAGTTCAGAATTCCTTAATCCACATGATAGACACCTATATGATCTTGTTTTTTCAGTCTCCTTTTCGCATATCAAGTCATCTCCGCAACACGGACACTTCATCGTTCTCTGATATTTTGAATCACTGTTGTTTATGAATCCTTTTGTCTGTGGGATATCGTGTATCAGTTTCAAATTTCAATATATTTTTTAGGTCCTTCAAGGCAATTGAATAGAACTAGTCAAACTATGCCGACATAGGTGTAGAGCTATCATGATTCATACTTAAAATAAATGAAGCGAGGAACTAATTTGCAGACATCAGTTTCATGTTTATCTCTCTGATTAGGAAATCAATGCATTCCATGTGACTACCAATCCAATAAATCTTGCTACATTGCCCACATTGATAGAACATATTCTTAGAATTCAATAATCTATCTGGAATTTGATCCTTTATCAAATTCTTATCAATAATAGTGTCTAATAATCCGTTACAATTTGTACATAAATGGGGCACCTTTTGTAAATTGATAGATTCAATATCTAAAGACCTGAAAATAGTAACAAGGTTTTCTACTTCGGTACTTTTATCCGTTAGTATTGTGTCTATTCCTTTTTTCTTACATCTTCTAAAAAGGACCCTGTCATTTGTTAAAACAATTCTGCCATAATATTTTGATGAATTCAAAATATCCATATCGTCAATATTAGGATCGTATATTGTATCAAATCCAAATATTCTTAATTTTCTCGCAATTTTCCCAAGCATGGCGTCAGCTATGAATGAATATTGATTGATATATTTGGTTTGACACATGTGTATTATATTTAGTAACCCTATACTAGTATTTGATAGTTTACCAAATGTTAGTTAAATCTCAATCGGATACGTATTAGAACTTTATCAACTTTTGAGGTTATTTGAGGAGTTTTGTTCTGTAGACAAATATGAATATTTGATAAGATAGGAAAAAAGAAAGAAATACTTCGATAAACATGGAAACGAGATAAACGACTCTGATGTAATAACCGAATTAAAGAAAGGTAACACAGTAATTTCATACCATGAAGAGAAACAAGTCAATATACAATTATTGACAAAGACATACGGCGAGTAATTCAAACAAGAAAAAATTGAGTAAACAATATCTATTGGAGTATATGATACTAAGTCCATGTCTTCTGATATAGACATTGCCGCACACCCTAACTTCAGAAATATACATCCTAAAGAAGTGGTTAGTCTTATTTCACAAAGCAAGATTCAATTCATGATATATACTGTTGATACTGAATCAAAGCAGTCTAAAAAGGAGCAAACAAAACCTAGAATACTTCGTGAATGTAGTGTGGTTATGAAGCCTTCTGATGCAAAATCTTTTGTGAAAATGTGTGTAAAAACAATTTCTGACTATGAAAAGAAATATGGTGAAATTAAAAACTTCAAAGATAAAGATAAATCAAAAGGTAAAACTCAAGGTTTTTATCGCTAATTAGTTCTCTTCCCTATTTCTTTTTTCTTAGGTCTTTCTGTGTATGGAGGCTTGTTCCTATGGAGTCTTGGGCTTGATGATGGCTTCGTCTACAATTATTTAACTGGATATGTGGAGTGGTAACAAAATTCCGAATTATTATACATAACATTTTTCCCTTAAATCTTAAGTATTATAACTTCTAGAATAACGTTGTGTCAAGACTAGGAAGAAACGGAAAAGTGGTTACCTTAGGCGTATTCGTTTTAGGATTAGCCGCTATGTCTATGATAATAATCGCACCGCTGGCATTCGCGCAAGAGACTGCATTTACACCCGCCGCACAGTTATCGCATACTAAATCAGTTCAACCAAATGCTACTAAATCAGTATATGTTCCTTTGGACTCTAACGATTACATCAATGGTGGTATTACACACAGTAGCACTAGAAATAGTGCTGATGTGATTATCAATCAAGATGGAACCTACCTAATCGTAGCAGCAGGTCAGGTGGGAAAGACGTCAGGTACTACAACTTGTAATGTTGATTTGTGGCTAAGTCAAAATGGTGAATTTGTAGCAAATAGCAACACTCGTGCCTCAATCAACGTAAAAAATGATACCAATGTACTTGTATCACAAGCAATTATGCCATTGAAGACCAATGATGTCATTAATACAGTAATGTCAGTTTCTGCTGCCAATCAAGGTTGTGGTCTCATTAATATTGCACCATCTAATGCACCCAATATTCCTGCCATAATATTCTCCATCGTAAGGATAGGCAATTGATAAACGTCATTTAGGAATCTCACGGGATGCATTTCTGGCGTGAAATGCGTTAAAAGGTTTCTTGTTTCCTAAAGGGGAAACATACAAGAATACGTTTATACCACACTTTCTTGAATTCTTTGTTTTACAATATTATCTTATTTGGTAACCGTTTAAGCTAAATCTAAGATTAGCGGCGTTCAAACTTAGGTATTTGTTTTTTGGCTGGTTTATTATTTATTTTATTTTATTTTTAGTAGGTGGTACAGATTAATAGACCGTTTAGGTCAGTGAACACAAAAACAAATAATTAACTGATTTACAACTATTTCAGTTCGTCAACTATTCTTCTCGTTTCATCTAGATTGAATGCTTTAAGAGTTGTAACGCGAACGTTACCTAACGCGCCGGTGCCTAGAGAAACCGACATGGCTATTTCATCATTTGGTAACTCTGCAATTGCGACTATATCATATTGGCCAAAAGTATAGAGGATATCCGATAGTTTGCCACCTCTCTTCTCAAGGTAGGATCTAAAAGATTCAGCTCGTTTAATCGTGTCCTTAACATTCCTTATGCCTTGATCTGTCCAATTTAAAAGTAGAACATATTTTCGCATGTTCAATTCATACCACCCAAAGTATTTATGGTTAGCTTTGTGGCGATTGAAAGAACAAATTCTTTCGGATGTTGTAAACAAATAATTCGCATCTCCTGGTTGCTAATTGAAAATCGTGAACTGCTGTTTCTAACTCTATTTATTGGGCTCTATTGCTACGGCATCTACCGTATAAGTAACGGTAAATGGGTCTCCACTAGTCTTGTGAAATACCAGGGCGCTTCCAGCAAATTGAAGTGAACCCGTACTTATCGGCGTATCCGTAACCTTTAGGGGAGTATCTGTAAACATTGTCATTGTTGAAATCGCAACTGTCTTATTGTTAGGCAGAGTTGCATGATACGGTTCTCCATGCTCGGCATCTATCGCAGATTGGGGCTTGTAAAGATGTAATACTTCAATTTCAATTGGCTTACTTGCTGTAAATGTTACCGTTCCTGTCCAAATCTTGCTATCGTTTCTTAAGGGTAAAGCGAACACTATCTGATGAGGTATTTTTCCGTGAGGCGTTACAGTAGGAGATGCTGGATTTGACATTTCAGTTTTTTGACCAACAAATCTTTCTTCAGATAACGTGATGTTGGATCCAATATCTGTTGAAGCATTCAATTGAATTTGGGATCCCATTGTAGCTAGAATGATGGAAATAATGACTATTGATTGAATTACAATTCGTACCAACTTCATACAAATCCAAAGAATAAGTGAAATAATAATTGTTTCTATCAGAATTGATAACTTTCTCTAATCTTGCACCAGAATTACAAGAAATAATAATGCAGCATCTACATTCTTCGAACTGCATCAAATCTGTATTTGAGTTAAAACCAAATATTGTCCAATTGTGTCCTCTTACGAATGGCAATATGGGTAAAGTCTTCGTTTTTGTTTCTACATCCATGCCAGTGTAAGATAAAAGCTGGAATGCAAATAACATCGCCTTTTTCTATCATGACGGTTTTTTCAATTTCTATCTCTGTTTTAGTAATGTCCTCGGGATCAATCATTATCCTTTTGGCAAAAACTACAATACCCTTCCCTTCCGTAGCTATCAGTACTTGATCTGATGCATGTATGTGAGGTCGCGTCTTGCAACCATTTCTAAACGTCACATGATACATTTCCTGTTCATTTGAATCATTCTTTTCCAACACATTCTTGATTATGAAATCCCCGGTGAATTTGTCCTTGTATTTTTCACTTGGTTCTGGCTTTATAGATTCAAAACTTTTTTTATGCATTACTTTCTCTTGTAATATTCACTTATAAACACTAGCGTAGAAACTCAAGGATCTTGATTGCGATTCCAATTAATCAAAATAGATAGAATTGCATCCGACCGTTAGAGTCCTGCGATGGAAATGGCTCGCTTTTAGCTGATGATGTTACCACTTGGCCTACATATTCAGATGCTTATCGAGAAATGATAATGTTCTATCCCATGCATCTTTAGTTTCATTAGGGGCGTAATTGTCACCAGAAGGATTTGCAAACGCATGACCAACTCCCTTGTAGATGTGTATCTCATTTGGGATGCTGTTTGCGTTTAATGCTGACTCAAATGCTTTTACAGAGTCAACTGGTATAGATGTATCTTGATCTCCAAATATACCTAGTACCGGCCATTTGATATTTGCAAGAGTTGCGTTGTCCGTTACCAAACGACCATAATATATGATCGTAGCTGCTAGTGGATGATCCTGACTATTTAGCGCAAGCTGCAATGACTGTCCTCCTCCAAAGCACCACCCCATTGATACTATTTTATCTGGATTAACATTTGGAAGTGAAGTAAGGTATTTTATTGCTGATTTAAGATTAGCAGTGGCCAAATCTTGGTTATCCCTGATGGCCTGGGTTAGCTCGGAAGAACGGTTTCGATCGGTAGTAACTTCACCTTTGAAAAGATCGACAGCTAACACTACATAACCGCTCCTAGCTAAAAGGTTTGCCATGTTCTTGATATTATCATTTAATCCCTTGTTTTCATGAATCATAACAACTCCAGGAAGAGTGCCGTTGTTATTCTCGGTATTATTCTCGTTTTGTGCAGAAGGATAAACGAGATATCCATCTGCCTGATCATAATAATTTACGGTTTTATTTTGTAACTCAACATCGGCATTAGAAGCATCTAATCTCGTAAGATCTGTAACATTCGTTACTACGTCAGAAGATTGAGCTGCTACCAAATTAACAAAATTACCAGACACTGCCGCCGAACTAACTAGAACAAATAGAAAGAAGATACTTGGATATATTTTATTCACGAATGAAATTACACGTTATCGCTTATATTTTTTATGCATGCATAATACATCTAATAAACAAAGACATGAAATTTTTACTTGTAAAAGTACATTTTTCTTGTAAGATTTGGCAAAATTAGTAAAAAATGGACAAAACGAAATGATATGAAATTTTACAGATAATGAGAATGACCAAAAATAAATTTTCTCCCATCATTAGTCTGCTTAGAAGCTCAAAACAAAACATACCAATTATTCTATTATCTTTCTTTTATTGTGAACTAGATTACAGGATACATTAAACAAAAATCTTGAATTCAAATAGTATACAAATCAAGTATAGGTTATCTGATTAGGTAACAATTAACAATTAACAATTAACAATCTTACATGTAGCCGAATTATCAAAAGCTATATGTTTTGAATCTACAAATCAGAACCGATTCTTTTTTATAATGCAACATACAAATCCAATACGAACTTGTATGAAACAAAATTTTAGTGTATTGAGAACCGGTGCAGCTGGGAGTACACTTATTGCAGGAATTTTGCATCTTTCATTAGTTGCAGGGGTGATAGACAGAAACTTTAACACGGGTATATTATTCTTGATAGGGGGCTTGGCTCAAGTATTTTGGGTTCTCCCTACTCTCATGGGCTGGAATAAAGGATGGTATTATGTAGGCATTGCTGGTACTTTGACCTTCATGATAATTTGGATAGTTACGAGAATTCCTGGGAACCCAATTAACGGAAGAGGCGGCTCAATTGGCGAAACTGCAATTGCAGTTGAAATATTTCAGGCAGCATTTGTTATTTTGAGCATTATCATCTTATCTAGAGATCCAAAAGTACGAAAATAAGGAAATAGAAAAGGATCCAACGTTATTCGCTGGATGAATAACGGAGGATTACGGTTGTGCATCAAATGCTAGGAATGTTCAATACAACGCTCATACTAAGCATTGGATTGTATTCTACCTTATAGTAACAATAATAAAATCACAAGACGTTACTTGTGAATAGTTACGAGCCGTATTTTTTATGATTTGTGTATGTGGGCTTTTATTTTTTCCTGCATCTCAGGTTTGAGAACATCTTCGCGTGTGTATCCGTGATCTTTTATTGCGTGGTCTATCAAATTGTCCATTAGTTCTTCTTCTGATTCACCCTTTCCAACAAAATCGCAGTCGACTCCAACTTCTCTACATGATACCGATAACATGCATGATTATAGAGTGGAAATAGTATTTAAGTATAAAACAACTGATTTAGATTTGTTTCAAATTTTCATACTACTTAGAAGGAAACTGGTTTTGAGGATATCTAAAACTCGAGAGCAACAATATTGCCTTAACATGACAATTTGATTGAATCTTTCCTAATTTTCAAGAGGTCGCATTGGCCGTACCAATGCCAGTATTTGCCGGAGGTTCCTCAAGATCAAGATTCACTGTAATTACATTTGAAATGGGTATTCTCTTTGTAGAGTCTGTGAATGTTATATTTGCTAGTATACTTTGCATTGATTTGTCAAGAAATGTCGTCCTTAGAACTTCTTCACCGCCATCACCTTGTGGAGTAAACCCGCTTGGAATAGACGTGGTACGAATTAGCGATCCATTTGGAGCATACACTTTCATAACTGCATTTATTATTTCATTTTCCACTGATTCATCCTCAATAGTATATTCTACTCCTACTCTAACCTGATTCGCATCGGTATTTGTTAGAGGTACAAAGCTCGAGTTACTCACAGAAATGGACAATCTCTCGTTAATCTGTGCGAATGATTGTGTAACACTGGTCGGTGAAAAGAAACTAAAAAGCGATAGGACCAAGACAAGCATAATGAGAGATTTTGGTAAATAGGACATTATTGTTGTTTAATCATCAATAATTTATCCACTCTCAATAAAAAATCTTTCTTATCGATAAATTGTTTAACTGTTAACAGTATGATTTACATGCTGTGATTAGCATGAATTCATCAGAGATTATCAGAAGCAAAAACCTCTACTACCTTATTCCAGGCCTTAGCCAAATTCTCAGTATTATAACCTCCACCGCCTAGGCCAATAATTCTGCCGCCAGTCTTGTCATGAGCAATCCTATGCAATACTTTAGCAGCATACTCGTGGGATTTTTCAGAATATTTCAAATGTGTTAGTGGGTCACCTGATAAACCATCTGCTCCACATTGGAAAATAATGAGCTCGAAATCCAATGCTTCAACAAAAGTTTCAATTTTTGTAAAAGCTGATAAAAAATCACTATCAGTAGCACCAGGTTGTAGAGGCAAATTTAACTTAGTACCTCTGGCCTCTCCCAAACCTGTTTCTGATTCAAATCCGGTTCCCGGATATAGAAATGATCCATCCTCATGAATATCAGCTATGAATAGATCAGGATCGTCTTCAAATTCGTAGAATACACCATCTCCGTGATGGGCATCAATATCAACATACAGAATTCTCTTTAAATTAAGATTCTTCCTTGCGTGCATTATTGCTATCCCTATATCATTGAAGACACAAAATCCACCAGCCGCGTTTCTTCTTGCATGATGTAGACCCCCAATCGGATTGAATGCATGATCTATTCCATTTGTTTTGTTAATTACAGTTTCGAGCCCCAAGATTGTAGATCCCGTGACATACAAAGATGCATCAAATACCCCCTTGAAAGAAGGTGTATCTCCTGAGTCAAGATATCCAGATCCAGTAATAGAAGATTCTTTCACAAAATCGATGTACTTTTTTTCATGAAAGGATGCTACCGTGCCTTCATCCGATAAAGTAGGTGGCAGTAGTTTCAATCGACCTGTCTGCATAGATTCTAAATTAACAAGTCTTGACCAAAATGCATCAAGTCTTTTAGAATTCAAAGGATGTTTCTCACCAAAGGAATAAGCTGAAAGTTCTTTACCTACAATGACTGCTGAGTTACACATTATTTAATCAACCAAGACATACTATTAGTAGATTGTCAGGCTAATAGTCCTTGGAATATATTTTAGTCCTTTAGCTGACATCAAGCAAGGTTATCAAAATACAATCAAATACTGATAATGGGATGGGGAATATCGAGACATTTTTTTTCAAAAATGCTTTATAGTACTATGCCGTTTTATTCATTGATAAATTTGTGCTATGATTTTGAAATCCCAGAGAGGATAAAACAAAAAAGTAGAATTGGCTCAGAAAAAGAAGAGCAAGAAAAAGTGGAATTAGAGCCAATTAAGGTTCCTAATTAGATTTAATTATTTTCTTTCACTCTTTTTTGTTTAATAGTATCAGATTCGATTAGTCATGCTTTAAAGTAAGAATCAGCTTGAATAACGACTAGACTACTGTATGTAAGTTTGGTTAGAGTTATCAAAGTTTTTGATTAATTCATACCTATTTTCAAATTTATCGTACCTTACAGATCCTAGTTGAGGAAATATTTTCAATGGATCTTGTGCAATAACCGTTACCATACGTTCTTCACCAAAGAATTTTTCACAAAGTTCAACACTCATTTGTCTAACCTTATTCTCATCCAAAATTCCAAAACTATGTAAATACTCGTGCAAAAGTACGGTAAACACATAGGAGTTATATTCATCATTGGAAGATGAGTATTTCTTTACCTGGTCTAGCAAGATGCTGTTAATGGCAATTACGTTTGAGCCCAATACATGGTAGGCCCCAACTCTTGTCGGCATCCTGTGAAGCATCAAGCTCAAACCTGCTCTTTTCATTTCAAACACAGAATTTACAGAGTACTTTACAAACTCAAACACTTCATTAAAATCCTTCAAACCGTGAAGTTTATCATTATTGTTGGTCTTGTCTTTTGCCGTAATGATTTTTATCACTTAATCTGATTCTTATATTCTCATTTTACACCTATAAATCATAGCCCATAGGTGGTTCATCAGCCGCTAATCTGACGAAATTAAAGAAATCCATCATATTAATTAGGTAAACATGTTATACCATTATACATAATTTATGGATACTAAATGGAAGGGAGATTCTGGTCTGCGGTCCAGAATGGTTTTGAGTTTCTTTATCTTGGGCATATTGTATGTCATATTCTTGAGCATACTTTACTATCTTGGAGTAGGATACGTCCCACTTGCCATAATTGCATCTGCAATGATTTTGGCGCAATGGTATTTCTCTGACAAGATAGTTCTATGGAGTTCTGGCGCTAAAGTCATTTCAAAGGAGCAAAATCCAAAGCTACATGAAATTGTGGAAAGACTCTCCACGAACAATGCACTTCCAAAACCCAAAGTCGCAATTGTAGATTCTAATGTCCCAAATGCATTTGCAACTGGTAAGAGTCCTAAAAGTTCGCTGGTCGCTGTAACTACGGGGCTTTTAGATCTATTGGACGATGACGAGCTGGAGGCCGTTATTGGACACGAATTAACTCATGTTAGGAGCAGGGATGTTTTAGTTCTGACGTTGGCAAGCGTATTTTCTATGGTGGCATGGTATTTGATGCAATTCGGATTTTATGGCGGATTGCAATCAAGAGATCGAAATTCTGCCGGATCTGGCGCAATTGTATTGCTAGTTGCAGTCGTAACTTGGATAGTAAGTTTCCTGATTATTAGGGCAATTTCAAGGTACAGGGAATATTCTGCAGATAGGGGTGGGGCTATTATGACTGGTAAACCTGATACATTGGCCACCGCACTTCTTAAAATAAGTGGTAAAATCAAAGTTATTCCACCCAATGAATTGAAAAATGTTCAAAAATTAAATGCGTTCTTTATTGTTCCAGCTCTTTCTGGTAGTTCCATCGCTAATCTATTCTCCAGCCATCCGCCAGTGGAAAAGCGAGTTCAAAAACTGAAGGAAATGAAGAGTGGGATTGAATGAATAAATAAATAATAAAAAGAGTCGATGAAACTGAAACAGTTTGCATCGATAAAGCTAATAGGTCTAATTATTGTATCTAGTTTCTTGTTCTACTTTAGTGCCTTAGTTTTGCTATGTAGGTCCAACCGGAACTTGCTGATTCATCACATGTACGGTGACGATATCATCATCTTCTCTGTCCACCGTATCGCGAACTTTGAGTTTGAACTCATATGTAACTTCGCCTGATGGTACTTCTGGAGCCATAAATGATGCTTGTTTTTCATCATTGTTGCTTATCTCAAATGGTTGATCATTTACCTTGGCGCCGTTTACTCGGACCAATTCCCATTCAAAGTCAACAAATTTTTTAAAAGCACCTTTGCTATCAGAACCATCTAGTTTGACTTCTTGATTTTCGAATGTTTTGAAATCATCTCCTGCGTCAGCTCTTAATCTAGGATATTTCCCAGCTTCTGCCGTACTCCATGTAAAAAGTTGCGTTGCTGAAAATACTAATGCAAACATCAGCAAAACAGGTACGTATTTGTTCATCCTCATAAAATTCTCTACCTCCTATAAATAATCTTTTCGGTGAAAAATTTCATTAATTTTGTGCATTCTTTTTGACTAAAAAATCACTCTCTGTAAACCCTTGGCATTAATATAAATATTTAAAGGATGTCCCATTCGATCCTTAATCTAAGAACAAGCTGAATATTGCTTTAAGCAGATAATATTCATGATTGTTTGATAATTTCTAATAAATTTGTAGTCTTTATTGAAATTCATGTAATGGTTTGTCCTTGTGTAGCTCGATTTTCTTGTTGACTGCCACCTTGTGTTTTTTCAATATGTGCACATTTGCACAGTTATCATGCATTACACCAATTTCACAGAATTCACAGGATGTAACAAAATCTTTATCTTTTAAAATTTTCTTGCAGGATTTACAAAGTTTTGTTTCTATATCATGCACTGAGAGGGGTTTTAGCCAAGAATCACGCCAAAGGACACTCACCATTAACATTCAACTTTGACTCATCTTATTTATTTAGATTGTATTAGAATCCATGATTTCTTGGTTGGGGTTATTCTATACTCTTTGGAATGAAATGTGAGATCATTTTAATTTTTTATGTTGATATTTCATCAACCACCTAATCATTTTATGTTGTATAAACACTAGAGTCATCAATAAAGCTTCAGCTGGGAATGGTTCTCCCTTGGCATTTATGGCGTTACTATATCTATGGCAATCATTTAACATTTGTAAAAATAGTCCCCTGTCAGTAGAACATAACGTATCGGCAAAGCCTTTCCATGATTCTATTTCTCGTATTAGAATGTCGTCATCTGGAAATAAACTCATAATCCTACACTTTTAAGTTAAATCTATTTTTCCAAATTTTAAATCAGTTTTATACAATTGAAACAATTTTTTGTAATGATGAAATACGATGGACATTAAAATAGCTTGTATTCTGACAGGTCTGACACATTGATAAGATGCAGTATTATACAGACGCGCAAGTAAGAACATTTCGTCAAAAATCTTCTTATCCTCCTTGTCAAGTAAATTCCGAAATTGTTTCCATTTTCGCTCTTCCATTATACTTGAGATTCTGAATGATGGAATTGTTCTACCCATTATATCATCTACTTGTTAGAAACTATTAGTAAGTCACTTTTGGATATAACGTATTTTCTATTAATGGTAACACAATTAGTAACATACTTGGATTCATTTATTTTCATGGTAATTCGCTCACTGGATTTGCTTTGAATAATTTCTATATTTTTATTAAACAAAGGAAGAAGAGTTTTGTAATATAAATCTGAAATAGAAAGAAGTTTATTTAATAATATTGAAGTTATAAACAAGACATTATTTTTACGTGATAATTTAAATATTGCATCCATAATTTCTTTTATTAAAAATTCAGCTTCCTTGATATCTATTTGATCTTGATCAAACATATCAAACAAATTTGGAATCAATATAAATTTAGCATTGAATTTGTGAATCATCTTTGGTAAATTATAGATTATTAGATGCACAAGCTGATATAACGTAAAAACTCTTATTACAACTACTCTTTGTAAAATTTGTGTAGTACTCAATCCATACTGTCTTGCAAACTCTACATATTGATATACATCTATACTATTGCCCGCATCTATAACTAACACATTTGAATTACGAGATTCATTGGGTATAAAACCACCAGATCTTCTAGGAAGTAAGCAACACGCACCAATTCTTGTTAAAAGTATATTCGTGAGTTCTGAAATTCCAACAATACACACAATATCGTTAACTTCTAGTTCTATTGAAGATTTTAATCCTCTAATTTCAAGTTTAATATTATTTAGATATTCATAAGCATTTTGGAATCGTGGTTTGTAATTATTTTGATTAAATACAGTAAGATGAGACATAAACTCTTTCTACAATCTTGGAATATTTAATAAAGGAAGCTCCTGTGAGATGGGGAGGGGGATTTGTCAAACAGGAATACCAACTCCAATGATATCAAAAAGCTACCGATTCCGCTTCATAATTATTCCAAATACTGCAAAGTAGTCATCAGCGATAAGAATTTTCTCGCCGCATAACTTTAGCTTCTTGGCAAGTTTGATATCGACATGCTAGTCATGGAATAATTAAATGTACAGATAAATAACTAAAAGATATACTAACCCAGTATGAAAGCCCCTTCATATCAAGTTTTGATAGTTACATTACTCATAATAGTATCATCAACAGTTACTCAGGGAAGTGGTACAGAAACTGAAAAAATACAAAAAGACTCAGAAAAAATGAACTTTGAAACAAACAATCTCACACAAAATGACGATGATTCTGTATATCCGCAAATAAGCTCATCCTCAGACAATATATACATAGTTTGGCAGGAATCTGTAGGGAGCTATGGTACTACCAATTATGATATATTCTTTAAAAAGAGTAACGATAATGGCAATAATTTTGGTTCATCCATAAACCTAAGTGATAACGAAGGATTTTCTGAACATCCACAAATCGCAAGTGTTGGAAATCATATTTACGTTGTATGGGTAGACGAGTCGTCGGGCGAAAGAGAGATAATGTTCTCTAAAAGTT
>DATFEX010000020.1:0-7583 GCA_035250685.1 Nitrososphaeraceae archaeon
TATCATACTCATACTCGTTACAGTAGTTAATCCCACAAATTACTATATCGGTATAGTGGATAGGATGAGTCTTGGCCATGTGAATTTCAATTCGCGTAGCGAACTCCTGATTCATCTTGACTCGAAGCAAAACTGAACTCCATTATTTCTACCAATGTAATCTTCCAGTATTCATGCATTCTTGGCATGTTTATTTCCCTCTACAGAACGTAGAGAAGAAATTCTACACACTGTCAAATATATTAATTCCTATGATTTCAGGTCACACCGGGAAATTCCATATTACCACTCTTTATCCATGAATTGGTTCAGCAGTTTTGGGCATCGAATTCTACTTGTTTTGTATCTTCATAAAGTCAATTATATCAAAAGAGGTATCATTTCTTTCCGTCTGATTTGATTACCAATTTTTTTACATCAACTTTTTATACTTCGCTTTTCTACTTTAAAGAAATGGTTGAAGACGATACGACATTGCCTTTTGAAGTAACATATGCACAAAAGCCAGGAAAAGAATCAAGAACTATGAAGAGACTTGCTGTACTCGTTAAATCTGAGAATGTCAGTGATATCATTTCTTCTTTAAAAGAACTTAATCTGGAGGCTACAATCTATGACGTGAAGGGAGTAACCAAAGATAAGGAAAGGGTCGCATCAGGTAGAGGAAGTGGTACAGTTGAATTGACATATAATTCTAGAAAAGTTATTGCTACTGTTGTCAATTCCTCAGATGTTGAAGAAGTGGTAAGTAGGATGAAGAAAGGCCTCGCAGGAAATAAAGCAGTTGTTATGATATCCTCAGTAGATGATCTTGTTTTGATCTAAGAATCCTCAAATTTTTGATACTTTTTTTCCTATATCCTAGAACATCGAGTTAATACAAATTAATTTGGCTTTTCCATTTCAAAATATGAAAAGAAGATGAATCAAAATTAAGAATGAAATTCCTGTGAAAGTTTTTGATACTATGCGAAAAGGAATTTCTATTAAATTATTTCACGGCGACTGTATTAATGGGATTGGGAATAATCTTTTGGAGAAAACGATCGATGTCGTTGTTACTTCTCCCCCATATAATATCGGTGTTAGATACAATCGCTACAAGGATACTCTACCGAGAAATGATTATTTGAGATTCCTGGCAAATGTAGGTGAAACAATCAGGAATGTTCTGTCAGATGAGGGCTCTTTCTTTATTAATATTGGTAGCAAGCCTTCTGATCCGTGGATACCATTAGACGCTGCAAATGTGTTAAGAGAGCATTTCACATTACAAAATGTCATCATTTGGGTAAAGTCCATTGCTATTCCAAAATCGGATGTAGGAAAGTACCCTGCCATATTATCAGACATTGCAGTTGGACATTTTAAACCACTTACTAGTGATAGGTATCTGAATGATTGTTATGAATATATCTTCCATTTTACTAAAAATGGTAATGTTAAGTTAGACAAACTTTCTGTTGGAGTTCCTTATCAAGATAAGACAAATATTGGTCGTTGGAAAAGGGCAACGGCGGATAGAAGGGATCGAGGTAATACTTGGTTTATTCCATATGAAACGATTTGGGACAAGAAACAGAGGCCGCATCCCTCTACGTTTCCAAGTAAGCTACCAGAAATGTGTATCAAATTGCATGGAGTGAATAAATGTAAAGTTGTGCTAGACCCTTTCATCGGAATAGGCTCTACTGCATTGGCATCAATAAGATCAGGAGTTTCATGCATAGGTTTTGATATAGATAAGAGCTACCTGGAAATTTGCAAGGAACGAATTCTGCACTCTTGGCCCACTCAATAAATTATACTGTACGATGCTATCATCTGTAATAATTCAAATTCATATATCGTTCCTAAACTAAAAGACAAAAATGTGTCTTAGACAACCTTGGTATGTTTGAAATATTTAGATTTAAAAAATTATATACATGTGACCACGCACTCTATTCGATATGAGGAAAGTCATCACGGTTACTTTGACTATGTCAATAGCAATTATTTCTTATAGTTGCATAGGCTGGATACACATCATAGGTTCTGTTTATGCTCAGGAAGATACCAAAAATAACGACTCGTCATTTTACCAGCTTGCAAATAACGGCACACTGGCAAAAATATTATCTGATAATCTAGTAAACTATCTGAATGAATCTGCATCAGTATTGCAGTTAACAAGTATGTTACCAGCAGTTAGCAATATACAAGATGTGCACAAAATCAATAGCAGTTTACATGGAATATCTGACAATGAAGACATTGAGAAACGTCAAATAGCGGATGACATTTTGAAATATACTGATACATTTGAGGCAATTACGTTCTTACTCCCCAATGGGGATATGTATATGGAAGAACCATATGACCGACAACTAAATCAAAGTAGAGGCAACTTTGCATTTAGGGAATACTTTCAGGGGGCAGTAAATACAAAACAAGCATTTCTTGGCGATGTTATTGTGTCATCTTCTACTGGAGATAAAGTTGCACTTATTTCTGTTCCAATATACCTGAAAGAGGACTCATCATTTGTAGGCATATGGAGTGGTGTATTAAATCTTATCAAATTTGATAACATGCTTCGCGCTTTGAGTCTTCCGGACGATTTAAGGGTGGTATTTCTAGATAGTAATGGTCAAAAAATAGCAGATTCAAATTCTCTTCTGTCAAACAAGTCTGAGACTTTTGTAAACTTTAATAGCTTCAAATCTGGAAAATCAGGCAAATCTGGAAATGTCTCAGAGGTGATTAATGGAACGAAATTTCTCGCCTCTTATGCTCCGGCAAGTATACTTTCTAAAACTTGGATAGTTATAGTAATGATGCAATCTGGATAATCAGTTAACCATTCACTGTGCCCTCTGTCTAGTAATTACTTGGAATGAGAAATGATGGGATATTAAAAAAGAAAGAATGGGGGATCTATTTAAGATCAATTTGTAGTTAGTCTATTCTTCATCATCGTCTTCGTCTTCATCTTCATCATCGTCTTTGTCTTCATCTTCATCATCGTCTTTGTCTTCATCATCGTCTTTGTCTTCAGTTTCATCGCCTACCACACTTACTTTTACATTTTCAGCTTTTTCCTGTTCAGTTTCGTCGCCTGCTACATTTACTTGGCTTCTAGATTCGTCTTCATTATCCACATCGTTACTCATACTAGAACTTCCTTGGACATAACCACTTTCTACAAGGCAATTTACTATCTGATCTCCAGCTGGAACACTGTTTTTACCGCTGGCATCGGACAGACAATTCAGGAAATTTTCGTAGTTTGTGTTGTTAGTTTCGCTCATTGATTCACTGCTTGTTTCGCTCATTGATTCACTGCTTGTTTCGCTCATTGCCATTTCTCCTTCAGTTTGTGCAAAGACATTATTTGCCAATGGAGTTGACGATACAAAGATGATAGATGCCGCAAGAAAAACGACAGCAATTGACATTTCATTCTTCAATTTCATATGTCGATATCTTCTAAAAGTTAATACAAATAACTGTTGGCACAATATTTTATAGCTAAATCTTCATCTAATTTATTCAATAATCATTTATCAGATTGATTGATAATTTCAAAAATTTTAATGAAATATGGCCAAATGGTTTATCACTTCTCTAGTTTGCGCCAACCTGCTGTAGATAAAACTGTTCTTTGTCGGTTTTTTCCGGTATTATTCCTTCCAGCTCTATCAAATTTTGCAAAATTCCTTTTCCTTTATTTATCGTACCATCTGGTAACCTTACCGTGCCGTTTATGAACGCGCTACTACCACAAACCGGGTTAAATGATGTTTCAATATTGATACCATACTTTGATAAAGTTTGCTCTGGAGTACCATCAGGATTTACGAAGAATCTTCCTTTCCTAAAAACAACTCTCGAGTCCTTAGATGCCGTAGGAATATCTTGTTCCCTTGTGAAAGTAAATATAACTTTCAGATTGTCAAGTTTTTCTGCGGCATCCATTAACCAATGATAGTAGATAACATTCAAGGATTCAACTGGAAAGTGGTCACTATTATTGACTTCGTTTGCACCATCTATGGCTAACTTGGTGTTACTGTAAAATAGTACAAGGTTTTGCTCAGGATCCTTCTTATCTTCCATGTACTGAATTAAGCACCTTGCAGATTGAGCTCCGTTTGCACCAGACCAATACGCTATGTTCTTCTCGATTCCTGAGTCTACTTTTGATAAAAAATGTTCCTTCGATGGATTTAATTTCAACTTGATTTTATCACCGATCTTTACCTGCTGATTAAAATACGCAGCAAAGGCATCTGATTTTCCTGTAGCTGGGTTGATATAGCCATATGGCTTTTCTTCCTTGATTGTAAGTTCGATAAGGTCTCTTGTTGGTGAAGAGGCGATCGAATAAGCTCGATTAACGATGCTCTCCTCAAAACTTCCTGATGCAATAGGCCTCTTGAGCATAGCACTCAAAGTTACAAATTGGCCTATACCAAAAGTAAATCTCTGCGAGGCAGAAATCGGAGTTAAAGTGTAAGTATATGTATCATGTGTTTCCCTGATTTTCTCAGTAACCTGCCATTCATACTCACCTGGCGGTTTTCTTTCAGAAAGCTTCTCAGACAATATATATCAGAATGGTAATCAAGATCATGATATATAAAAAACATTATTTCTGTGATTAACCCCACTTAATTTAGAATTAGGTTCGAATAGACGCAATTGACTGTATAACTACATGATAGACAGAAAAACTACAAAATGTTTCTTGAGCAGTTGGAAATATTACGAGAATCTATCGCAGTTTTATCTATAGTACAATTTTGTTTGAAATAGTATTCCTACCGCATATTTTTATTGAACTACTTTGAAAATATTCTTAAATGTCTCAGGACATCATCAAAGAACTGATCTCCGATATAATGAACATTGACGATATTATGTTATCGGTAAATAGTGGAAGCGGAATTTGTGAAGTTAGAACTGAGAAAGGACTACCTGTTCGTATAAGAGATAAATGGATGACTATAGGTAACGAAGATAGATCTTGGCATATACATTTGAATGTCGACAACGTTAAAACTGCAAAATTTGTAACAGAAATTAGAGAGAGTGGCATGAATGGGTATAGCATCAGATTCTTTGATTCAAAAGGCAATGTTGCCATGCGAGCTAATTTTGTCAAGATGTACGACGATAATGGTAACTTGCACTCTGAAAAGTTTGGCAGATTCGATGAATTATTCACAAAATATGGAAAGAAACAAGTTATATCATTTGATGGTTAATCGATAAAATCCAGTAAAGTTGACAGAATTATCCAATGTAAATCTAAAGATACATTTTTTTACAAGATACTTGAAAAAATAATGTTTGCAGTTTAGGAAACCTCAGACATGTACTTTATGCAACAGGGATCTTAAGTTTAGATATAAACCAGAGAAATCTTGGAATATTACAGGTTATCTCTGTAGCGAGTGTCACATGAAAACAACGAAGGAATTTATTATTAAACAGAAAGAAGAAGAAGAACAATTAATCAATAAGCAAAACCAGTGCTTTATTTGTCATAATATTATCGAGCAAGAGAAAAAAAAGAAAGCAAGATGGCAATGGGGTATGGATAATGATATTTTCTTGTGCGAAAAATGCTATGATCAAAAAGAACAGGACTATCAAACAAAAGCAAATTTTTGTGTGAAATGTGGAAAAAAAATTGGTTTCATAAGATATAATCCAAAACCTAAATGGAAAATAGATGGACAGTTATGTAGAAAATGCTGGGACACGATAAATGGTTCGCAAAACTAATTGAGGGAATATTGCGTTAGATTTAGGCATAGAGTTCGTTTACTATGGTTTTTATGCTACTGAAATCAACAATAGCATATTGAAGCGAAAGGTCAAGAAATCGAATCCCAAGAAATCGAATCCCAGGAGGATCAAAAAGAAATCTTTAGTATGGGCAGTGGTTTTTGGTGTGATATTAATTGCAGGTTCGATAACTCTATTTTCGAGTATGGGACAAAACAATGTGTCCCAAAATCAAGAAGACCCTGAACAGTTTACGACGTTACTGCAGCCAATATTTCAAAACGCGTCTGCACTTGGAACCGCTAAATCGAATATAACATTATTAGAATTTGGCGATTATCAATGTCAATATTGTGCAAGGTTTCATAGGGATACAAAGGATTTAATCGTCAATAATTATGTTAATACAGGAAAGATTAACTTTTTGTTTAAGGATTTCGTCATAAATGACAGGCCTGCAGACAAGTTATCGACTCTTGCCGCCATTGGATCTTATTGTGCCGCAGAACAAGGGAAATATTGGCCATATCATGACGAGGTATATAGAAATTCAAAAGGAGAGAACACTGATTGGGTATCAAAAAATAGTTTAACACAATTTGCTGTATATGCAGGTGTTACTGATACAGACAAATTTTCGTCATGTCTTGATTCAAAAAAATATCAAAGTCTAGTAACCACAAATGATAATTTAGCACGTATGTATGGCTTGACAAGCACTCCAACATTCATCCTTATAGCTGATGGAAAACTCATGGCAACAATCGTAGGTGCTCAACCTTATTCTGTTTTTGAAGGAGCAATAAATCGAGGTCTGATGGGAATTCCTAGTTAGGTATCACTGAACAAGAATATCCACGATTTTTAAATAGAAGATTACTCGAGATTGGGATCACAAAAAATGAATACCTTGCAATTGAAACCATTTATATTTCGAGTAAGACAAAAAAATCAACATCCATGTGGCATGGTGATCCAATCACTTGAATTTTATTATGTATAGAATTTCTCTAATGGGAGCAATCAGTCTAAAGGTTTTCTAAAATGGATACTGCCTCAAATTCAAAAAAAGAAATCAACTTTAACTTGAAGGACCTTTTAAGTATAATTTCGTTTCTAGTTATTTTTCTGATTGTCTGGCAAATTGTATTCTCGCTAGAAATCTGGCCACGTGTTTCTCTTCCTTCTCCAGCAATGGTTGCAGAGTCATTTGTTGACCTGATCACTGAAAACACATTGATAGAAGGTATTGCAGTTACTCTGTGGCGATTATTCATTGGATTTGTAATCTCTGTAGTAATTGGTGGATGTATTGGACTTGCTATGGTTAAATTCAGACAATTTGGAAAAACAATGAGTTCATTTGCTTTGGGACTTCAATCTTTCCCTAGCATAGCGTGGGTACCTTTTGCGATTCTTCTTATCGGATTTAATGATTTTGGAATACTTTTCGTTATTGTGATGAATTCCGTATTCTCAGTAATGAATTCAACTTATGGTGGAATTAGAAACATACCGCCAATATATTTACATGCTGCACGCAATATGGGAGCTGGCGGCTTCTTATTATTCAGACATGTCATGATTCCTGCCTCAGCACCTTCTTTGATAATGGGTCTAAGACAGACTTGGTCTTTTGCTTGGCACGCTCTAGTTGGTGCAGAGATGTTGATAACTACTGGGGTAGGGTTGGGTTATATTCTGGCAATAGGAAGAGAATTTTCCAATATGAGTCAGATAATTGCAACTATGATTGTAATATTTGCTGTTGGTTTGATATTTGATAGATTTGTTTTTTCAAAAGT
>DATFEX010000021.1:0-2806 GCA_035250685.1 Nitrososphaeraceae archaeon
TCAAGTCGGAACGTATTATGAATTAGCTCTTTTGAACATTTTCTGTTTGATCTGGGAGCCAAGTAGCGTAAATACCTAAGTAGCTGGATGATGTATAATACTTCGGTGGATAATGCATCTTGTTAGTAAAGGTAGACAAGATAGTAGAAGGAAACAAAATAAAAGTTGTTGAACTTGATATTGATAATTATGGCTCTGTCATACCCCTAAGGGAGTTAGAACTAAAGCTACCCGAGGATGATTCTGTAATCAAAGTTTTATCTTCAACTGAATATGCAGCCATATTTACAGAGGGTGAAATTGATGAAGGTGCCACTATTATTTTGGCAAATAGTGTTTCACTCGATGAACTAAATGAGGAAAAAAAGAGGGCAATTGATGCTATGAATAAGAAATAGAGAAAAGTGATCTGAGAAAGATTATGACGCAAAAGTCCCTAATTACAACCATGATAACTTGTATTATAATTAGGTCTACATGTAAATTCTTTAACTTTCTCGAAGAAATCCTTTTGTTGTGCAAGTTTCAATTATAAATATGAAGAATCAGGATTTTCTGAAGAGGGAAGAGCTAGAGAATTTCCTTACTCAAAATGGAATAAGGATTGATGATTATATCAATACGGCGATGGATGTATCAACCGAGATTCATAGTGGAATTAAGCGGGAAGACAATCAATCACCGTTTCTTGAAACTCATATCTGGCCTGTTACAAGGGATATAGTCAAACACTACCTCACGGTAAATCGTAGTATTACTAGTGTTGAAATAGTTTCATCGATATTACATGATGTGATGGAGGATAACGACAGAATACTTGATCTGTACAAGACAAAAGAATATGGTTTTGATGCTTATCTCAAGTATAGATTTGGTATAAGGGTCCATGAGATTTGCCTGGATCTAAAGATAAAACCTCTTGAAAATTATTCCGGTGATAATGATGAACAAAGGCAACTGGCTAGATTTCATGATTACTGTAAAGGGTTGAGCTCCGCTGACTATGATATGAAAGTTATAAAACTGGTAGATAGAGCAAATAACATGAAATTCATTAGTAATATGCCAAAATTAGACGGAAACCTAGTAAATAACAAAATCAAAAGATACTTGCGAGAAGCTGAAGATTTCTATCTTTCTTTTGCACTGTTGGAACCAGCGATGAAAGACCTGTATCTAAAACTCAGAGAATCGTATGAAAATCTAAAATTAAAAAATAAACCTTAATCGTTTGGATGTTATCATCTTAATGACAAGCTTTCAAATAATCACAAAAAAGGAAAGGGTAGAGTAAGTTACTTTACTTCTATAAGTCATTGACCCAACGTTGTATTTGTTGTATTTGGTGCTACTGAAGTAACATTAATTTCCGATGCAGGCAATCCTGATACTATTTGACCCCGAATTGCACCGTCTTTAAATTCCCCTGTGTGAACATTTACATACACAATCCCATCGCTCATCAAACTCACCAGTTCGGAGAGTTCTTTACCAGCTAGAGGCCCTTGAAGTTTATCATTTGTTATATTTCCAGTTAGGGAAATGACTCCGCTTTCGGCATTTTGGGAAGATTCTGGTCCTGACAAAGTAACTACAACTTCGCCGTTTTGTCCTGCACTTCCATTGTGTACATGTGCTCCTGTTATTTCGTTCAACCCGGTAATGTTAAGCCAGTAAGATACCTGTGTACCATTTTCATTAGTCTGGAATTTGGCCAAACCAGTAGCAGGGGACTGTATTGGAGGGACTTCATCGTTACCCGATAGACTTGCCGAGAATGTCTCACCTTCTTGTGCTTGAATTGAATTAAGTGACAGGGACACTGCGCTGAGTGATATGATTGCAGCTATTATTGCTATAATAGGAAATTTGTTCTGTTGTGACATTAAAATATGATAGCATTATTACTATAAATACTATCTATTATTGATCATATCTTCGATAAATCAAGTTTTACTATGTGATTGGGTTAATTTTTCTTTCAAGGGGACTTTCGAAGGCTTTCTGAATAATTTTGAATATCTAGGAAAAAAGAGTTAATTTTTCGTTTCCTGCTGTTATGTTTGAATCATAATCAAGTTTGGTTTTTCATCTTTTGTCAATACTAACTTATCACTGGAGTCAATTACAAATTACATTTTCTGTATCTAGAGCCATTACCAAATTTCAGTTCGTGTCAATAAATATGCGAAGTGTATTTGTATAGTTTTGTTCTTGATTAGAGAAACTTGCTAAGAATCTTAGAATTAGAATTTAAACATATGATTTGTCGAATATGATTATTTCATGTTGGGCAGCCCAAACAGAAATCATTAAAATATTTTGGTCGTTCTTATAGTAACTTACTATAAATCGATAAATAAAAGACATAAGTAATTATTTTGAATGGTAACAACTAATCAGGTCTACAAATTCGTTGCTGTATTTGGAACAATGGGTTTTATTGTGGCATTTATTTTGTTCCTGGCTTTCGTGTTTTCAAAAATTGATACCTTCATTCAAAATATGATAATTTGATAATTTACTACAGAAATGTTGATATCATAATTTCTTCCTATGAAAATATCTTGTATGAGTCCGAATAGTGTTATGTATTTTTCAGAATGATGAACTTATAAAAAATTTTGAATTATTGCGTTTGATTCTGTGCTTGTGGTAATGGCAACTGGAAGAATGGAAATCCACTGCTACCCAGAGCGTAAGGCATTTGTCCATTCCATTTTGTGATAGCCTGCCATTGAAGATATTCTGGGCTTTCTCTTAGTTGTTGAGTGATAATATTTATGGCTTCAGATTCACCACTTGC
>DATFEX010000022.1:0-3121 GCA_035250685.1 Nitrososphaeraceae archaeon
TACATAACTGGATTTATTTTAAACATTCATTTTCTTGACAGAATACTTTAATGCAATCTAGGAATAACTTATGATGAATGACAGAATATCCAGAACTTGGACTTGCAGGAATGTACAGAATAATAAAGAAATCTGGAGGAGAAAGAATTAGTGAGGAAGCGGCTGATCAACTCAGGATGATACTCGAAACTATCGCTACTAAAATCTCGGATCAAGCGGTCGCTTTAGCTTCGCATGCTGGAAGAAAGACTATCAAGGCAGAAGACATACAGTTAGCAGAAAAAAATTTGCTAAACTTAATACATTAGTTAATGAGAAATACTATGGTCTCTTGATTTTGTCATGTCCCAAGATATTTTAATTGTAGCTTTAACAGGAATGCCGGGAGCTGGAAAAACTACAGTTGCTAATTATTTGGCTCAGAATGGCATTCCACTCTTGATTATGGGGGATGTAGTAAGAGAAGCTGCTCAGAATGAAGGATTGGAACCCACGAGTGACAACCTTGCGAAATTGATGATACGACTGAGGGAAAAAAACGGTCCTGAAGCAATTGCACATTTGATTGCGAATAAGATCAAAAATATGAAAAAAGAAGACAATGAGTTTGACGTAGTAATAGTAGATGGAATTAGAAGTATGGCAGAGATTCAAGTTCTAAAAGATGTTGGCAATATCAAATTGTTAGCTATTCATGGTTCAATTATTACAAGGTATTCGCACATTAGGGAGAGAGCGCGCTCAGATGTACCATCTAACATAGGTGAATTTGACAAGCGTGATAGGGTCGAAATGGGGGTAGGAATAAGCGATGCAATTGCCTTAGCAGATGAAACTATATCAAATAATGATATTTCAATACCTGAACTTTGCGAACTGAGTCTTCGTACGGTACAAAAATGGATTGATGAGAAGAAAATCAAATAGTTTGTGTGAAAATAGTAGTTGTGGAGAACAGATGATCTTCAAGATGAGAATGTTGAACTAAAGGTAGAAACTATTCTTAATCCATCTGAAGATCCGGAAAAAGTAAAAAGATGTCTAATTAATGTGGCTAATGGATGCACTCCTGTAGTAACAGATGGACGGGTAGAGGCTACTTGCAAAGGAATTATGTCATTACATCATATTCGAGTTGGAGTGAGATCAAAATCCTCCGTGGGAGTTCTTAGAAAACTATTAGAGTGGAATAGAAAAGGTAATGTCACATGGTTTTATTTGAACAAACAGGCAGCGTATGGAGGGGTAATTTCACTTGCCGAACAATATGAGGAATCACCACTTGGGCCGATAAGAGTCACGCTTACTAGTAATAATCTTGACAAAATAATAGAATGGTTACTAATAAATAGATAATAGTATGCATTGTTTTGATTCTTAGTATCATATTTATTCCAGTGCTATTCTTTTGACATATACTCAGTATGGAAACTATCCTTTGAATACAAGAAAAATATGTTAATCTATTGTAGGATGCTACACAATCAATCATTCTTCAAGTTATAGCTTCCAAAGTATTCCTTTTCAATTCTCATTATTTGTTCTCTGCTTTCTGCAAAAGAATAGTCTTCTAAAGCATCGTGATTTAACTCTAGAAATGTATGTCCCCATTTGAATTTGTCAAGTAACCTCCATGCAAAATTCTTCTCCCCAAGAACATAGTAACACGCTGATAAAGATTCAACGCTGGATAATCTACCAAGTCTTGCATAATTTATTGGATTTCCCGCCAATAATGTAGGTATTTTTCTAGGAATGCCTTTCCTCAAAAATTTATGGTTTATCAAGACTTGATCTGCCTTGTTCCATGAACAGTCGATTACACAAATAGAATCTACTATACTCTTATCAGTTTTGCAAACAACTTCACTAGCATAAGGATTCAGTACAAGCATGCTATGTCGTATAGAATTTGTCGGCAATACGGCGCCAAATCTAATCAATTTTAAGGCACTGCATTTCTTTGGATCATCTTGATTTAGCATAAGCGCAAATGCTCTAATCAACTATAATTTATTCATTAAAGGTAATTGTCAATAAAATAGTTTCGAGAATCTCTTCACTTTGGAGCCAATGTATTACAGGATGTAAGAATCGTAACATTAAAAATCATGAATTCTGGAATACTACTGTTGCCACAGATAAATAAAATCACAGTTTTGGGATCCGGAATAATGGGTCATGGTATAGCACAGATTTCTGCGATGAATGGATATGATGTTGTATTGCGAGACATTGAAGAAAAATTCTTGGACAATGCAATGAGTAAGATAAGATGGTCCTTAGATAAGATGGTAGAAAAAAACAAGATAAACAAACAAGAATCAGACAAAATTCATGCCAGAATAAAGCCAATTGTTGACTTGAAAGAGGCCTTGCAGAATACCGACTTAATGATTGAAGCAGTACCCGAAGATCTCAAACTCAAGAAAAAAGTCTATTCAGAAGTGGACCAATTCGCTCAAGAAAAGACAATTTTTGCGTCAAATACGAGCACTTTACCAATTAGTGAAATATCTCAATTAACCAGTAGACCAGACAGATTTATAGGATTACACTTCTTTAATCCGCCGCAATTGATGAAATTGGTCGAGGTTATCCCTGGGGTAAGAACAGAAAAATCTATTGTCGATCTTGGTCTGAATTTTGTAAGATCATTATCAAAGGATCCTATTTTATGTAACAAAGATGTTCCAGGATTTATAGTGAACAGAATATTCATACCGATAGTCCACGAAGCCGCATACTGCTTAGAAAATGACGGTAAAAGTATGACTCAAATTGATTCTGCAGTTAAATTCAAATTAAATCTTCCAATGGGCATATTTGAATTAGCTGATTATACTGGACTTGATGTTATTCACAAGGCTACAATTGAAATGCACTCTCGCGATAAGAAAGTAATAAATCCGCATCCCAGAATAGAACAATTGTTTTCATCAGGGAAATTGGGTAAAAAATCAGGAGAAGGCTTCTATTCCTATGGGGACAAGAATTATGAAAGAGTATCATTGTCAGAAGATGAAGCAAAACAATATGATCCGATTAGGATTTTATCAGTTGCGTTAAACAATGCTGCATGGTTGATTTCAAATGGCGTATGCACAAAAGAAGATGTTGA
>DATFEX010000023.1:0-2945 GCA_035250685.1 Nitrososphaeraceae archaeon
TCTTCGATCCATTTTGAGGAAAACGATAATAATCTAATAACGATTAATCCAACATAATCAATCACTTTATCCACCTCCAGGCAGCATTAATCCTCATCAAATGATATTTCTCTTAAGATCTTTAAAAGAATATCTATAGATTTTTGAAATGGGTTAGGGTTTATCGTGTTGAAGCAATGTTTTTCTCATTCTATTCACAATAATATTGTTGAATTTCTTTTTGGAGTATCAATTCCATGAGACTCTAATATTTGTGGAGTTGTAATAAACTATAAAGTTCGTCTAAAGAAAAAATTGAGTAGAATATTGATTTTTAACTCAATACTGTTCTCTATTCTATTCGGTGCCTTTTAGTATATCTATTGCTTCGACTATTTTGGCATCAGTAGCGTTAATGTGACTATCCAGCTCTGATTGATCAGCCTTATCTTGTATCAAATCACGCAATTCTTCTCGCATCATATGTTCAAGGTCTTCCATGAAAGCATGTGATCCTTTTTCTTCAAGTTCAGCCTCTACATGCTCGAAATTGTCAAGATAAGCCGTATTCGCTAGTTCTTCGGCACCTGTCACGTTGCCATTCTTATACTCAACTGATGTCTGATTGAGCAGATTTCTGGCATTCTCTAAGTAATTGACAAATTTGTTTGGGTCATCACCTAGAGCTGTCTCATTCTCTTGTGCAAATCCATATTTTAGCCCAGAAAATGATGCTGGCACCATAATAGCAGCTAATAGTATAGCCCATCGTAGATTGATATTGATTTTTCTCATTGTTAGGTCCCCCTAATTAGATTTTGAGAGCTATTTAAACAATCTTAAGAAGTCCTACAATTATTTATCATTTAATCACGCAAAATATTAGGCTTGGAAAATTCTAATACTTTTTATTTGTCAAACCCAAAAAAAGATTTCAAAGGAAAAATTGAACATATTTAATTCGATCGGCCTGGTTGTAAAAACAGCTTTTTCAAATCCAATTCACATCATTATTGGATCAATTATAGGTATAGTTTTTTGGGTAGTAACAAACATGTTTGATAACATTTTGTTTTTTTCACCTTTTTTGGCGTTCCATGTTCCAAGTGACATGCTTGGAATATTTTTGTTGTCTTGTGTAAACTCGATATTGGTCGGAATTTTGGTAAACTTTAGTCTTCATATGTTGAGGAACTTGAAACTAAAATTAAGTAAATCTGCATTGTCGGGCACAACAGCTAGCATAGTTTCAAGTACGTGTGCCAGCTGTTCCACTTTCGCATTTAGCATAGCTTCAATTTTTGGTGGACTTGGTTTTGCTATTTCTGATTTTTTAGTAACGAATCAGACGATATTAAGAGAAATCTCTACCCTTATCTTGTTATTTGCAGTTTATACTAATTATACGAAGATTAGAAACAGCTGTAAATTGCCTTATAAACATCAAATTAGCGGCAAGTCCGGCAAATGATAATTGTGTTTGCCATAAGTTATTTACCATGAAGTAATTAATGATGATGTAGGCATTAAATACGATTGTCTGAACCGTATCTAACTGTAAAATTCAATTGACAAGATAATAAAAAGAAATAGGGAGGATTCTAATTCCAGTATCATCATTTGTTGCTGGATGTATCATAATAGATAATAGATAACCTATTTATCCAGTCATGTTACCGGTCATTCCAGTCATGTTACCGGTCATGTTACCGGTCATTCCAGTCATGTTATCACCCATTCCAGTCATGTTACCGGTCATTCCAGTCATGTTTTCTGCAAACACAACAGTACCAATTGCTGGTACTAGTAACATACCTAGAGCTAAGGTGATTGCTAATGACAAAACAAAAAATGTAGCCATTTTCATATGAAGCAATACTACTTTATTTAAATTTTTCTTGAAATTTAAGTAAATAGAAAACCGTATAATTTAATGAAATAACTAATAGAATTCTTGACGAATTACATCTTTTAATTCGATTTATAAGAAAAAGTAGGCCAAAATGAATTAGCCAAATCGCAGTATCAATTAAGATATTACCAAATTATAGCAATAATGTCATTGATATTTTTAGTCATAGAGTTTAATTAATATGAAAAACCGTCCATGTCTTGATAAAGTAATTCAAATTTTTGAATCGGAATGCTACAACAAGCATTAATTTATAGATTGAAGAATAAATATGGTATATGGAAAATGAGTTCAGTTTTTAGCTATGGTTTATTGCCTATTCGAATCATGGCCGGCACTTGTATTTATCGCCCACGGTATACCGAAATTTTATGATATATCGGGTGGATATGGATTCTTTCAATCAATTAATTTGCCACCTGAATTATTCCTTCCAATTGCACTACTTGAGGTCATAGGTGGCTTAGCTATCTTGTTTGGAATACTAACTAGAATTGCTTCGTCATTATTTATCATAGAAATGATTGGCGCAATAGTAACTGCCAAATTGTCCAGAGGATTCATCGGTGGATATGAATTTGAATTGCTACTGATATCTATCTGCATCACATTAGTTATTCTAGGTCCAGGAAAATATCGATCGAAAACTATATCTTAAAAAGAGAAATTTTCCCCAAAGGGAAACAGCTGTACAGAAAAACTACAAATACAGAAACTAGATAGAAGCTATAGGATTTTTTGATTGCTCAACCTATCTATCTTTTTTATGTCTTATTCTAAACAATGAAAAGATAATGTAACCAAGAAAAAGTAACTAGGCAAGACGATGATACGTTACTATTTAGAATAATGAAAATTGACGTGGGCTGGTCATGATGAGGATAAACCCCATTTTTCGCGTACCTTTTCTTCAACTTTTGAAAAAACAAATCTATCAAATATCAAACCAACAGCAAATATTACAATCATAGTTGCAATTATCTGACTCATATTGGAAAATTCTCTTCCTATTGCCAGAATATAACCCAACCCTACCCCAGTAGTTATCAACATC
>DATFEX010000024.1:0-32218 GCA_035250685.1 Nitrososphaeraceae archaeon
GACCAGATTCTTCCCCAGTTTATTGCATATCCTAATGGTTGGTCCAATGCTCTTGTTAGAACATCTCCAAGTTTACCTACGATAATATTAAAATTCGTGGGATTTACCAGATCTTTTATCAATACTGAATCTGAGCCTCCAGTTTGATTCCATCATATATAACTCTTGGAAAATCTTGAAAACCTACCAAATACCTTTCCTCCCCGAAAGATAAAGGGCATAGCCCATTGCAGAAAACATTATCGCGAGGAATCCTATTATCGGAAGTGTCGCCGAGCGTGGAATAGAAAAAAGTGATGCGCCCCATGCGTATAGAAATATGGACATCACATCAAAGACAACAAACATGAGAATATAAGAATAATACTGCATCATAAAGTGAGATCGCCCTTCACCCGAAGGCATTTGACCGCATTCCATGGGCAAGAACTTTACAGGATTATACCTACGTCTTGGTGAAACCAATTTTGATAAAAACAAGACTGGAACAGAGGCTAGCAACCCAAAGCCAAGCATGTACATAATAGGTGCAAACTGGGTAACGGTTTCTCCAGCCAAGGCTAAATTTGCTGTTTTCTGAATCATATAAAAATCTTGCTTCAGATCTATTTATCTAAAATTATCCTAAACAACTGTTTTGCGGCGGATTGCGGATGGGAAAGTACCAATTTCATTAGCTTGCTGGTAGTGAGTTGGGCTTTGATAAAATCAAGAAAGTCTTCGACTGTCATTTGTTCTATTATTGCAACTTCCCTATCCCAAGAATCATCATTCATTTGCAACCATCTTGATTGAACCTTAAGTGACGATTTTATTTTGGAACTGACGCGGTCCTTCCAAAATTTTTCATATTGCTCTAGTGAATCCTTGGTACAACCTTGCGACAATGAGTTAGCGCCCACATCGCCAGCAACACGCCCGAACTCTATTGCAAATCGTATCCCCTCAAGAACTAACGGATTTGCCTGGCCGGCAGAATCCCCTACTAGCATTAATCCGTCAAATATTGATGAGTTGCGTGATCCTTCATTTGGGATGAATCCATAGTGCAATTCAATTGGTTGAATATTTCCAAGTTCTTCTAATGGTTTGAATTTACCTTCTATTATGGAATTTAGTTTTTTAATTGGGTCTGCCATAGATTCAGGTCGCCCAACCCCAGTTCCAATTCTTACACGTTGATTTGAAAGTGGAAAAATCCAAGCATATCCTGCATCGGAATATTTTTGTCCAACCATCAAGGTCCATGTTTCTGGATCTACATCATCACAGTAACATTCGTATTCAGCACCTATCCCATATCTTGTCCAATTTTGAACAAGACCGGTTCTTCTCGCCACTATGCCACTAAAACCACTCGCGTCTATGACCAATTTTGAATCAAATTCCACCTTTCCCTTGGGAGTATTGCAGACTACACCACTCACCTTGTTAGAAGTAAATTTCACAGATTGAACTTCACTTCTTACAGATATTTCAGCTCCTGCTTTCGCCGCTAATGTTGCCAAATATTGGTAAGTAGATCGAATATCCAGGACGCATGATTTTGCCGTTTTTCCTCTAAGGATGACATCCTTTGATGGAGAGATTATTCTAAAGTTTTTTATGGGATTATAACATTTTTCTGGAATTTCAAGTCTATTCATATCGTCGATCCATGATACACCACTTGTTCTAATGTTCTGTGCAATAGAATCATCTTTTTCTACGACAATGGTCTTAGCATTTTTTCTAGCAGCAGAATATGCTGCCGATAGGCCTGCTGGTCCACCACCCACAACCACGATATCATAGTTAGTCATAAAATCACTTAATCGCTCGACTGCTCGACTTTTAAATCAACTTGAAAGTTATATTAATTTTTACTCAAGACATATGAGCATCAATATCTCATCAATGCTTTTATTATGCCATTCAGAAAAATCATGAGATAGAAATAATTGACTAACGAAGAAAGGGCGGATTCAGGGGGTTTA
The DNA here is from genome assembly GCA_035250685.1 of Nitrososphaeraceae archaeon. GTDB lineage: Archaea > Thermoproteota > Nitrososphaeria > Nitrososphaerales > Nitrososphaeraceae > TA-21. The sequence goes on from DATFEX010000024.1 coordinate 1,977, forward strand.
GCAACTGGAGAGTTAGCGCCAGATTTTTCATTTATGAGCGGAAAACGAGAATTGAAATTATCAGATTTTAGGAAAAGAAAAGTAGTAGTTTATTTTTATCCGCGGGATTTTACAACGGGTTGCACAACTGAAGCTTCAGAATTTACGACAGATTATGATAAATTTAAACGAGCAGGAATTGAGATAATTGGAGTTAGTCCTGATACTGAACAGTCACATGAGAAATTTAAAGAAAAAATGAAAATACCATATCATTTAGCCTCTGACATAGACAATGCGATATCAAAAAAATATGGCACTTATGGATTGAAGAAATTCATGGGTAAAGAGTACATGGGTGTTAATAGAACTACATTTTTGGTAAATGAAAAAGGGAGGATAGTAAAAATATTTAACAAGGTCAAGCCACAAGGACATAGCAATCAAGTTCTTGAAGCTTTTGAAATTACAAGTTAATTGATTTAATATAGGTTCGACATTTCTTCGTCGATCAAGGACATTGATATGTCAAGATAATCTAAAGTCTCTTTTATAGTATCAACTATTTTTTCCTCTGTCTTACCTTGTTGATAACCAATCAAAATAGTAGACGTAGCAATCAAAACTTTCTCTGAATATTTGTTCCAATCAACTAAATATTTATTGTATTCCAAAGAAGCGTTCATGACTTTATCAATCATTAACCTATTGAGTTTTACAAACAATGCGATTATTATGATGCGTAATTTTTGTAAAATCGATTTGATGTGCTCTATGTCAGGAATTGATGGTATTTCGTTGCATATCTTGTTTTGATAGTAATCGAGGTTTTTTGCTACACTGACAGTCGTTATTATTGAAGGAATCTTTAACCGTACATCTCGAATACTAATGGAAGAGTTGACAAATAGCAAATCAGATGGGGCTATGGCAAATTGATCAGTAGTAATACCATCCTTACTTATAATTAGGAAACATTTTGAAGTTTCAATGTAGTGTTGTAAAATTAGACGGATAAGTTTAGACTGGGACATACATTAATCGAATTAGTGGGTTTAATATAATGATTCAGAAAATCTCATTTACCAGATGAAGATACTAATTCTTCAATATGTTCTAGTATCTTGATGTGATGTTCTTCATCAACAATAATGCTTTTCAAAAGGGATTTTGTTTCTACATCATCAGCAAGTTCAACGCACTTTAGCAACAGGTCTCTTGATTCCTTTTCTTCGTCTATTGACCGGACAATACCCTGCTTTGTCAGATTCAAACTGCTACTCGCACCTTCAATAGACGACATCAGAGTTGAAATATATTCAATGTGTCGTAAGCCATCGGCAAGTAATTTGTGCACGTAATTCTTTATGACACCATTATTCATTCTACTCAATACTGTCATATAGTGATTCATTTCCTTAACTTCGGCTTCGTGCTGCGATTTCAGCAAAGTATAGAGATCTTGATTTCTCTTTAAGGAAGAATCACTATTCATTAACATTATCTAAAGAGTAATTAATAAAAAATTTTCGTGTGATTGTTTTTGATTGTTTGAAATTATTTAAATAACATAAATTTGGAACTCAGTTACCTGTTGATAAATACTGAACTATGTGATTGTAAGTGTCATGTCAAATATGGACACACATCGCTTTGTGAAAAATGTATTGAAAAACACAAGACATCACCATATTATAAAATACTAAAGAAATTTTCTTGAGAATTAATTAGAATGCGGGAGATGGGATTTGAACCCACGAACCCCTAAGGGATAAGAGCCTCAGTCTTACGCCGTTGACCAAGCTGGGCGACTCCCGCATAGATTTAGCGGTTCAGAAATCAGTAATTTGAATATTTGCTATATAAACACAAGGAGAACAAATATTGGTTTTTATAAGCCACCTGAAGATAGAAAATTAATGCTTATACCCATAAGATGCTTTACGTGTGGGAATGTGATAGCTGACAAGTACGGTGAATACTCTAACAGGATCAAGGCTGGAGAGGATCCTGCAGAAGTAATGGACTCGTTGAATATCAAAAGGTATTGTTGTAGGAGAATGTTTGTATCTTCAGTTGAAACGATATACCAAGTAATACCTTATTACGAAGCATTACGTAGACGCATGTCAGAGATTGAATCAGAAATAGATTAAGTCTGAAGTAAAATGCCTTTAATTTCATCGTTGAAGGGAAGGATTGTTTATAACAGCAGAGGCTCAAAGTCCATAGAAGTAGACGTAGTAACTGATAACAAATTTCTAGGTAGAGCTTGCGCTCCCTCTGGCGCTAGTGTGGGAAGTCACGAGGTGCCAAGTTTTATCGATAATAATCCAGAGTTAACATTACAGAAATTTGAATTAGACAAGGTTAAATTTATCGGAGTTGATGCCTCAGATTCAATGGCTATCAATCAAGTTCTCAAGTCTATAGATAATTCTAGCAACTATAGTGGTATTGGTGGATCCGTAGCTTACGGATTGAGTATTGCAGCAGCAGGGTCTGCTTCTTTATCGTTGGACGTTCCGCTATTTGCAATGTTGAATAAGCGTGGACCCTACAAATTCCCTTATCCTCTTGGAAATATCCTTGGAGGCGGATCTCATGCAGGTCCAGGAACGCCTGACATACAAGAAGTTCTTGTATGTCCTATAGGATCAAAGACCATCAATGAGGCATTAGAAACTAATTTCAAGATACATAAGGACGTAAGGATACTTTTAGAAAAAAAAGACAAGAACTTTACTTATGGAAGAGGTGATGAGGGCGCTTGGGCTCCTAACTTGAACAATGATGAGGCAGTTTCAATAGTGGCACAAGCAGTGGAAAATTCAGGTTTGAAATTAGGCAAAGATATCGCTTTGGGTATTGATTTTGCAAGTTCTTCACTCTGGGATCCTAAGAGAGAGGTCTATGATTACTCAAGGCAAGGACTTGTTAGAAAAACTGAAGAGCAAATAGATTTTGTTGATGACTTGATAAAGAATTATCGTTTGATTTATGCAGAGGACCCAGTTAACGAAGATGATTTTGAGAGTATGGCAATCCTAACAAGAAAAAACAAAGGCTGTTTCATTACTGGTGATGATATGCTCGTTACAAGCAGCCATCGGGTAATAGAAGCGCGCAAGTACGGGGCTTGTAATGCCGCGATTTTGAAGGTCAATCAAGCTGGTACACTACACGATGCTTTGGATTTTGCCAATACCTGTACCGAGAATAACATCAAAATAATAACTTCACATAGATCTGGGGAATCGATAGATGCTCATATTTCGCATATTGCGATAGCAACAGCATCTAAAATGATAAAAACTGGCGTGGTAGGGGGTGAGCGAGTGTCCAAGTTAAACGAACTTTTAAGACTTTCAGAGTATGATTTAATAAAAGGCATGATTGATTTGTCTTTCACTTAAAATGTCAAGTGCAAACAAAGAGGAAAACGCCAAAGATTCTCTAGAGGAAATTGAGAATCAAACTTCTGAAATCTCGGATACTGAGGCGTTTACCGATACAGGTGAAGAGGATATTGAAAACGATAATCTTGAAAAAATGATACTCTCAACAGGAATACGTGTAGGTACACCTGTAAAAACTAAATTCATGTCACCATTCATTGTTCGCGCAAATCCAGAAGGTCTTTATATTTTGGATATAAGTAAAACACTCACACGGATTGACGTAGCTGCCAAGTTTATTGGAAGGGCAGATATTTCTAAAATTATAGTTACATCTGCAAGAGAATATGGAAAAACTCCTGTCCAGAAATTTTGTGAAGCCACAGGTGCCTCTGGAATAATAGGACGCTTCATGCCGGGCACATTTACGAACCCATCGTTGGCAAGTTATTTGGAGCCGCAAGTAGTCATTGTCACAGACCCTCAGGCTGATCAGCAAGCAGTACTTGAAGCAACCAGAGCCGGTGTCCCAGTTGTTGCGATAGCAAATAGCGATAATGTTACCTCAAATGTAGACTTAGTCATCCCTGCTAATAATAGAGGAAGAAAAGCACTTGCAACAGTGTACTGGTTACTCACAAGAGAAGTCTTGAAGAAACAGGGCAAAATAAAATCGGATAATGAAATGAAGATATCCATTGACGACTTTGAGACCAAATTGGTCGAAGAGATATCTTGAATACGTACTTAAGAGAACCTGCTGTTTCTGGAATATTTTATCCAAAAAACCCAAATGAACTGAAGCAAGACATTGAGTCTTTATTTAGAGATTCAAATTTCGGACCGGGATATTTACCACCATCTAGTAAAAACGAAAGGATATACGGAATGGTTAGTCCTCACGCAGGATATATGTATTCTGGAGCAGTTGCTGCACATGGATATTATGAACTGTCTTCATCAAAATTTGAATCGGCGCTAATTTTTGGTCCCAATCATTATGGTTTAGGTAGCGATATAGCACTGACGGAAAAAGGTGCTTGGGAAACTCCTTTTGGGAATGTAGAGATCGATTCTGAAGTGGCCCAAAAAATTCATCAAGATTGTGAGCTTGTGAGTATTGACGATGCAGCACACTCCAGAGATCATTGTATTGAAGTCCAGATTCCATTCCTTCAATACATTAAAGGCGAATTCAAAATAATACCTATAATCCTTATCAATCAAGGTAAGAACACCTGCAAAAAACTCGCTAGTGATATATATGGATCAATAAAGGATAGAAATGTGATTCCGATAGCTTCTTCGGATCTCACTCATTACGAAGCAAATAACCTTGCTCATGAAAAAGATAAACTCCTGATATCAGCAATTCTTTCACTAGATATTGAAAAATTTTATTCGGTATTGATTTCGTTTAATGTTACAGCGTGTGGTTATGGTGCAATAGCCACAGTTATGGAAATATCAAAGAGAATGGGAGCGACAAAGGGCAAGTTGTTGAAGTATGCCACAAGCGGAGATATAGCGGGAGATAATAAATCAGTTGTCGGTTATTCTTCAATCTTATTCGTATGAATACCCACACTAATCTGGCCGTATCATCGGCTCCTGCAAAAGTAATCCTTTTTGGAGAACATTTTGTAGTGTATAATAATCCTGCTATCGTAGCGGCAATAAATAGAAGAATTCGCGTGCAAGTGCAGTTAAATGACAAGTCGCGAATTAATATAAGATCTGGAGAAAACTCATTAAGTGTACCGGTCGATAGTAACGATCACTACACCATGTCTCATGATACCAATTCAATTTCACTATTTCCAATTTTTAAGTGTATAAAATATGTCTTTAAGGAAAAAAGTTTGTTCAATGTTGGTGCTAATTTGGAAATAGAATCTCAAATTCCCTATGGAGAGGGTTTGGGATCTTCAGCAGCGTCATGCGTATCATCAGTTGCTGCACTTTACTCCTTGTTCTACAACTTTGACAAAACTCAGATTTACGAAACTGCAAGGATAATGGAACAAAATATACACACAAACTCATCAGGCGTAGATTGTTATGTTTCAACTTTTGGAGGGATAGTCAATTTTGAGCCCGACAAAGGATTTAGCTATGAGATACCAAAAAAGAAATTCACACTGCTGATTGGTATCAGTGGAATAAAACACTCCACTGGCAAAGTAGTTTCGCAAGTCAGACAATTCAGACAAGAAAATTCTAGTGTTTTCAAAGACCTTACATCTAAAGCTCGTGAAATTTGCAAGAGTGCAGTAATCTCGATGAATCAAGGAGATGAATCGGAGCTTGGTAATTTGCTATCTGAAAATCATAAGCTCTTGGCTTCTCTAGGAGTATCCCATCCTGAGATCGAAAAAATGATTGAGACCTGTCTTGATAACGGTGCTTTTGGAGCAAAATTGACTGGTGCAGGTATGGGAGGAGCGGTCATTGCACTCATACCAAATGATTTAGGCAACGAAATATTAGCGAAAATGAGCAAGGGTCCGGGCAAATGGATGTTAGTTGAACTTGATTATGATGGCGTTACCCTTGGCTGATTTTGATTTAGGTATCAAGGTTTAAATTTTCACAGGAAAACTAACCATAATGCTGCAAGATGTCGTACTAGTCAAACTGGGTGGCTCTGTCGTTACTCATAAAGAAAGGCCCATGACTATAAACAAGAAAGCCATTGATAGGTTATTTAAGTCATTTTTGTCTGCAAGAGTGCCTATCATGGTTGTTCATGGTGGGGGTTCTTTTGGGCATTATTGGTCAGTAAAATACGATATGCATTCCAAACCCGATAGGTATCCATCTGACGGTATTGCAATTGTCCATGAATCAATGATTTCATTAAATCATAAATTGGTGAAGTCGATGATAAGGTTCAAGTTAAATCCTTATTCTGTTTCACCTTTTTCAATTGTTTCAAATAACAAGCCACTTGTGAAAAAGATTGTCGAATTGGCGTCAATGACCAAGGATAAAATAATACCGGTTACATACGGCGATATTGTTTATAGAACACACCATAAATACTCAATACTATCAGGTGATGAATTGATGACAATGCTCTCATATGCTATAAGACCAAAAAAAGTAATCTTTGCAGTCAATGTGGATGGAATTTATCAAGACCCTAGCACAATGGATCTCATAGATACTGTCGAAGAGGAATCAACAATTAGATTTTCAAATGTGAATTTTGATGTAACAGGGGGTATGAAGAGAAAAGTTCGCGAAGCGTTAAAAATCTCACTTGGCGGTATGGATGTCCATTTTGTAAATGGCTTCAGACCTGAAAGACTCTTGAAAATTTTAGATAACAAGAAAACCAAAGGTACAGTAATAAAGGGAAAAAAGGTCCAGTAAGCGAAATGCCCGATGAATCAGACTCTCCTTCAGATATTGAAGTAATAAAGCAACGAAAGAAGGAAGGAATAGTCATTCCTTTAAGTAGGAACGTTCAAGCTAAAGAGTCATCTACATATTTAGAATATGTCAAGTTGATTCACAATGCACTACCAGAAATTGATTATGATGCTGTTGAAACGAACCAGAAGTTCCTTGGCCACAACTTTAAAGCACCAATTATTATCGATTCTATGACTGGAGGAACGCCCGAAGCTACGAAAATAAATTCTAGGCTTTCTCTTGCTGCTGAGAAATTTGGATTTGGTATGGGATTGGGTAGTCAGAGGGCCGGTCTCTTGAGCAGTGAGCTTGCTGAAACATATTCGATAGCCAGGTCTAACGCACCAAATGCATTTCTGGTGGCAAATATTGGGGGAGCACAGCTTTCAAAGGGATTGAAAATCAGGGATATAAAGAATATGATTGAAATGATAGAAGCTGATGCACTTGTTGTGCACTTGAATCCATTACAAGAATTGATTCAGCCTGAGGGTGAACCAAAATATAGAGGGGTATTAACAAAGATTAAAGAAATTTCTACGAATTTTGATATTCCAATTATTGTAAAAGAAGTTGGAGCTGGGATTTCAATGGAGGTTGCCAAGAAGTTACAGTCTGCCGGAGTTTCTGCAATCAATGTCGCTGGGTCTGGGGGAACGAGCTGGGCGGGGGTCGAAAAATTAAGGGCTGAAACCGCACATGACTCTAACAAAATAAATTTGGGAGAATTGTTTTGGGATTGGGGCATCCCCACAGCTGTAAGTTTGATAGAAGTGAGAAAAACAGTAAAGATACCGGTTATTGCGTCGGGCGGAATTCGAAATGGGTTAGAAATTGCTAAATGTATAGCCCTAGGAGCTAACATGTGCGGTATGGCTTTTCCTTTCCTTAAACATGCTGCAAAGTCATTGGAAAGCTTGTACGAATTTACTAATAGCACTTTGATTGAACTAAGGAGTGCAATGTTCCTTGTTGGCAGTAAGAACATAAATCAATTAGGAAAATCTAGATTCATAATCACTGGGGAATTAGCAAAGGTGAAATAATGGACAATTTGAAAGACGAACTTAACAACATTGTATCACGTGTAAGAAACTTTACTCTATCTGTACTTAATGGTGAGCCAGATAGATTGTATGACGCGGCAAGCACATACCTTGCCAGTGGAGGAAAAAAGCTCCGGCCGTTTATGGTTATTAAGAGTTGTGAAATGTTTTCCGGTGTAGAGGAAAAAGCGTTACCAGCTGCAGCAGCGGTTGAACTGATTCACAATTTTTCTCTAATTCATGATGATATTATGGATAATGACGATATCCGACATGGAGTCTCCACTGTTCATAAGAAATACGGTTTACCAATTGCACTCATAGCTGGAGACATTTTATTCTCGAAGGCATTTCAGGTACTTTCATTGCAGGGTAAAAGAGTTGGACATGATGACACCATAATTTCCGAAATGAATAGAATCTTGTCTACTTCATGTGTTTATGTTTGCGAAGGCCAAGGGCTGGACATACAAATGGCATCAAATAACAATATACCAACCATAAATGAATATTTAGAAATGATACAAAAGAAAACTGCATCTCTTTTTGAAGTTTCTTGCGCCCTAGGTGTTCTATCTTCTCAAGAACCTAATACTGAGAATGTGAACAACTTATCTAATTTTGGACGATATACAGGAATTGCATTTCAGTTGATAGATGATTTGATAGGGGTGACAGGTGATCCCAAACTTACTGGAAAAGCAGTTGGAAATGACATAAGAGAAGGTAAAAAAACCTTTCCAATACTATTGGCACTAGAAAATGCAGATACAAGTAAAAGAGAAAAAATTATGAAAGTATTTGGATCCAAAGCAGCAAACCGCGACTATGTTGAAGATGCCGTTGACGCGATATCATCATTGAATATAGAAGAAGAAGTACGAAAAACAGCTCATAATAACATGATTAAAGCGTTTGAATCGATAAAGAGTTATGATGAAACAAACGCAAAAAATGCACTCGTGTCTTCAGCGAAATTCATAGTCGAAAGGAGTTTGTAGTCTTGTGAATGGTAACGATGAAATTCATAGATTAGTCAATGCTATAGCACTGAAAAATGCAGCGGAACATTCTGGAAGGACAAATGTGAACACTGTCCTTGCTAAAATTCTTAGTTTAAAACCAGAGCTAAAAAATGAAATAAAGACACTGATACAAGAAATCAAAACGGTAGTAGATTCTGTAAACAAATTGGATTTAGAGCAACAGAAAAAACATCTTGGTGAAATTGATTCTGCAGATAGTAAAATAGAATTAAAGTCACCACAGGAGCATATGGGCTCGCATCCATTACCAGAACTCAAAATGACAGGAACCAAAGTGGTTACTAGATTTCCACCAGAGCCTAACGGTTATCCGCATATTGGACACGCAAAAGCAGCGATAATAGATGAGGAATATGCCAGAATTTATGAAGGTAAATTGATTTTACGTTTTGACGATACCAATCCACTCAATGAAAAATTAGAGTACTACACAGCTATAAGAGATGGCTTGGAATGGCTAGGTGTAAGGCCAGATATTGTTAAAAATACGTCTGACGACATTCTTGTTTTACATGAATATGGTAAAAAACTGACATCAGGTGGGAATTCATATGTTTGTACGTGTGATATTAACACGATTCATAAAATGAGAATGCAACAAGTGGAATGTCCATGCAGAGAGAATATTGAACACTCTGAAAAAAACATGGAAAGATTGGATAAAATGTTTGACGGAACTTTCCATCAAAATGAAGCCATAATAAGATTCAAGGGAAATATGCATGACAACAATACTGTTTTTAGAGATCCGACTCTCTTCAGAATAATAGAAGCACCTCATCCACTTTTAGGTGATAAAGTACAGGTATGGCCTACATATGATTTTGCAGCTCCTGTTGAGGACAGTCTTGATGGTGTCAGTCACGCACTGAGAACCAAGGAATATGAGTTACGTAATGCTCTGTACTTGGAAATTCTCGATAAGTTGGAACTCCGAAAGCCAATGGTTGTTGAATTCTCCAGATTAGAGTTTGAAAACATGCCCGTTTCCAAAAGAAAAATTAAACAATTAGTAGATGATGATCTGATTGCCGGTTGGGATGATCCTCGTCTGCTAACTTTAACAGCTATGCGAAAGAGAGGTTTTGATCCGAGAGCAATCAGAAGTTTTGTTTTGAGTCTTGGATTGACATTAGCAGAAACAAAACCGCCCTTCAAGACACTAGAATCGATGAATAGGAAAATCCTTGAGCCTGTTGCAATACGATTATTCTTTGTAAAAAATCCAATAAAGGTAATTGTAGAAGACGCTCAAGTTACTAATGTAACGCTAAGAAATCATCCAAACATTGATCTTGGAACAAGACAAGTTGAAGTTTCCAATGTGATTTATATCTCTCAAGATGATGCCATACTTCTTGCGGAAGATGAAGAAATTAGGCTCATGGAATTATATAATATAAAAATTAAGAATATTGATCTAGATAAAAAAATAATTACTGCCACTTATTTTAACAATGAGATCATACGAGAAATGAAGAAAATTCAATGGGTATCAGAAAGAAACATGACAAATTACACTGTTCTAGTTCCCAAAGACCTGTATATTGATGACAAGTTTAATCCCAATAGTTTGGAACGTGTTGAAGGATTTGCAGAAACCTCAGTATTACAACTAAAGCCACACACCCCACTGCAACTAATTAGATTTGGATTTTGCAATACTCAAGAAAAAACATCAGCAATTTTTATTCATAGGTAGACAAAATGAAAATCGGAAGGATCAAAATAAAAGAAGTTGGAGAAACGTATGGAATAATCTCCCCAGATGGTAAAAAGATAATTACAAAGCTTGATTTCCAGGAACAGACTGGTGTTCCAATCCCTCAAACTATAAAGGAATTCATAGTAAGAGGATGGATTAATGAAGTCAGCAAGTATATTTCTGATATTAAATTTAGTAACGCGATTAATTTTGATGATTTATTGACTCCCATACAAGACCCTCCAAAAATAATCTGTTTAGCATTCAATTATTATGATCATGCGAGAGATGCAGGACTTACACCTTCCGATGAACCGGTTATTTTTATAAAACCCAGAACAACCCTAAACCACCCCTATAGTGATGTCAAGTGTCCTCATTTTGTAGAACGTTTAGACTACGAGGCAGAGTTAGCAATTGTTATTGGAAAGGATACCAAAAATGTGGAACCTGAAAGAGCTTCTGAATCCATATTTGGGTACACCATTCTACATGATGTTTCAGCCAGAGATATACAGTTCAAAGATAAGCAATTTACAAGAGGAAAAGGTATTGATACATTTGCTCCCTGTGGACCTTGGATAACAACAAAGGATGAAATCCCTGATCCGCAGAACTTGCAGATCACTACAAAAGTTAATGGTGAAATTCGGCAAAACTCCTCGAGTAGCAAAATGGTAATTCCGATTGATAAAATAATATCAAGTCTAAGTAAAATAATGACGTTGGAGTCTGGAGATATTATTTCTACTGGAACTCCAGCAGGGGTTGCCATGTCAATGAAGGAACCAAAGTATCTAAAAGACGGCGACGAAGTAGAAATTACAATTGAAAACCTAGGAACAATTAGGAATAAGATTACTTTTCTCTAGTACTAACTTTTTGACTTGTTTCATTTTGAACTCTCTTGGGTCATCTTTCTCAATCTGACAACTTCCTTCTCTAGAATATGGCAATAACTCTTGTACAATTCCGTTAATGTGGACCTTACACTTGCTAACTGTATTGAAATATTGAGAGCCTGCAGACATGTATCCATTGAGCGTTCAGTTGCGAATGAATTCATTGATACTTTGAATGATTCTAGCAATTGTTGATGCTCTGAACTATTTTCATTAATTAGTTTCTCTATATCATCTACACTTTTGGAATCTTTTTCGCGAAAATTGTCAAATTTGAACATATCCTAACATCTGGATACCAGGAAATAAATTAATTTCATTGGTTTTTTACCAAAATGGCAGGATATTTTCCTGAAAATCACGCTGTTAGATCTTCAAAAGAATAATGTATTTATTTACCGGTTCAAATTTCAGATTTGTATGGTGGTAGACAATAAGGCCATAATATCGTATATACGCGTATTAAAGGAAGATTTGATGATATTCAGAATAAAGCCATCCGAAGGCGGTGTACCAGATTTCAAGGCAGGTCAATTCTTGACAATTGGATTGCATGTCCCTTCTGAAGGGAAAATAGTCAGAAGAGCATATTCAATAGCATCGCCTCCTGAGCAAAAAAACGTCTTTGAATTGCTTGTGAGATGGGTTAAAAAGCCTGTGCCAGGTCGATTGACTACAGAATTATTCAATAGAAGAGAACAGGACGAAATTCTTTGGGTAAGACCGACTGGTGCATTTACAATAGATGAGAAGAGACATGACGGAACACCTGACAACAGAAGGATGGTTCTTATCGGTGGAGGAACCGGACTAGCACCATTTATTTCATATGCGCTTCATTTAAAATCGATAGGTAGCAAACGGGAGGTAGTAATACTGCACGGGGCAAGTTATGTGGACGAGCTTAGTTATAGGGAACTCCTGTCGGACCTTGAGAATGAAAGTTTGGACAGTGGTAAAGATAAATGGAATTTCAGATATCGTGCCAGCATTAGCAGGCCTCAGGAATGGTTCAATAGAAGTTGGAACGGTCAAAAAGGAAGAGTAGAATCATTCCTTCGTCCAAAATTAGGAACTGACAAATCTCCTCTTGAAGAACTAGTTGGCGAATCAATTACTCCAGAGAATACTATTTTCTATGTGTGTGGATGGCAAGGTACAGTTGATGGAGCATTAGACTACCTAATTCCAAAGGGTTTCGTTACAGAAAGAAACAAGAGAAAAGATGGAAGCTATGACCTGAAGTTCGAGTCCTATGGATAGTTCTCAGATACTACCAAAGCCATCAGTCCATAAACCTTAACCTTATATCAAGGATAAATGTGACCATTAGATATGAAATTTGAGTATGAAGAATTTTCCACTATTGAAGAATTTTTTTTATATCTTGTCTCAGTTGCGCCATATATGAAACAGGTTCTGCCAGCAAGTTCTTACAAAGGATACGTATTCTCCATCCTACCTCTCACTCCTGTATCTGGTGATGTTATGATGATGATTTATGCCAGAGGAAGCATGGAGCCAGGATTGATCGAATTTGATATTTCAACAAGGAAATACAAGACCGTTGCTGCTGTAGAAAGGGCAGACAAGAATTATTTCATAATACTCAAGCCAAAAATTGCGACTATTGCTGACACCGCTATTAAAGAAATCGAAAGTCTGGGTAAGAACTAAAGCAAAAAATTATTAATTCTTTATCTTAAAGTTTTGGAGAAAGGGAAGCAGATACAGATCTACTTCTAGAGTATTTCTCTACGATATCTTCAGGAACTTGACCATTAAACAATTCTTTTGATAAACCCTTCAGGTATCTCATGATTGCCCAGGTCCCCGCTTTTATCAAAACCGCCATAAAGACTTTCATTGCAGGTCCGTATGTCTTGTTGCGAATAATTATTGGAATAATGTCGTTTATGACGCGGAGGTTAAACTGCCAGCATTTCCAAAACAAAGTAAATTGTGATTCGTTCAGATTTCCAAAATGCATCGAATTCCTCTCAGAGAAATCTTGATACAACAGTGGAGCTACAAGTCCGCTCATTTTCATTTTACTAAAGTCATCTATAAGGTCTATAGTGTATTGTGTCTCGTCAGGAGTTTCGTCTGGCCAACCAATTATTAATGTCAAAGCAGGGAACCAGTGATTTTCATTCAAAATTCTGCAACCTTCTCTTACTACCGCACCCCATTCGTCAGGTTGATATGGTTTTGTTTTAACTCCAAGATGCTTCTTGACCATGCGTGGCGCAACAGTTTCTACACCAAGATTGGTGGCTAGCCATCGTCCGTTTGAATCCATATTATTTATTTTGGATAAATCTCTGATTAAATCTGGAGAAGAAGCTACAGCAGACAAGGTCATATGTGTAGTGCCTATGAAATTAGCACCGGTTGTCTTTAGACCTTTCCATAAACCAGTGATAGCATCAGCATTTGGAATGAAATCTTTGTTATCACAACCATACAGTAGCATCTCATCAGATTGAAGCCAAATAGAATCAAAACCGTACTTCAAATTTATACTTGCTTCAGCTTGAAGTCTTTCCAGAGGAATATCTTTTTTCGATCGCTTGTTTACATCGCAAAAATCACAACCTCTACCACATCCCCTCATTGCCTCTACAAGAGAGTTTACGGTAGGACCTTGGATAGGAGGAATATTTTCAATATTTCTCACAAAGGTATGAAGCAACTCTGGTGCATCTCCAGATTCAAGATCATGAAATAGATCTAATGCAAGCTCGTCAGCTTCACCAATTACAACGGTATCAATTCCATGAATTTTCATTCTGTCAGGTTTTGCAAGTTCCCATGAACCGTTTCCACCGACCACAACTTTAAAGCCATATTTCTTTTTCAGCTGAATTACTGATGCACACATTTTCTTGAATTTCATGGCAACGTATGATAATTTTTCAGGCGACATAGTTGTCGTTACCGGTGCCATGCCCAGTGGATCCATAACATTAATTCCAACCACCGTTGTATTAGGGCCAATACTTTTTTCTAGCATTTCAGGGTGCGCAATTACAATATCATCTCTATTGTATTCTTTCAATAACGCGCTTTCTATTCTTCTAAGACCACATTGTGCCACCTTTACTTCTCCAGTATTTTTATCGGTTTCAACGCTTGGACAAAATAACTTGTCAAATACAAATTCAGGTACTAATTCGTATGGACCGCATGCAATAAACCCATAAAGAAAATTACCTCTATAATTTGTCATAAGGCTACGGTCTGCCGTTAACACTACACGTTTACCGTCTGACATCTTCTCTAATCCTCAAGTTCGAATACGTATTTGGGTATAAATCTATTACTATAATGTTACCAACATCTATCGTTTAATACAAACCAGTTCGATGACCTCTAATTAGAATTGATTTTAGTTGTCGGTGTGCCAATATATTAAGTGCCGAAAGAAATGTAACCCATTGGTATGAAGCATGCTCGTAAGAAATTACTATATCTCTTGTTGGAGTAGTCGCAAAATAGAACTTGACTTCTTTATGTGACCTTATACCATTTAACTTCATATAGGAATATCTTATAGTTCCTATAAATGACATTACATCAAGAAATCTTATTCCAGTCTCTTCCCTCACCTCTCTAATCAGGGTCTCAAGCTCCGATTCTCCATGTTCCTTATGCCCTTGTGGGAAACCCCATGAACCCCTTCTATTCTTTAGAATCAAAAACTCAGGTTCCTTAACAGAAGTCGGTGGGTCGTATCGTATTACAGCACCAATAGAGGTTTCCAGGAATATTCTACCTCCTTATTTTAGTATGGTAGCTAATTATAATTTTTATTGAATCCTTATCTTACATTTTGATATAAGTTAATTCTAAGTTCAACTCTAAGATTGCTTTTGCTTGTAATAATAAAAACATAATTAACCTAAAGATATTAATGTGTAAATCTAAGTCGAAATTATGGGCCGATCGTCTAGCCCGGTAGGATACGGCATTGGCATTGCTGAGGTCGTGGGTTCGAATCCCACTCGGTCCACCATTACTTTCTTGACTAATTATGATGGTTAAGGTAACCTTTCTTAAATTGCAATAGTAGCCTTTTTTCTAGCTGCCAAAAATGTATTTATCTATTGGGAGTAAATGTATTGTATTGTATTTCGTTAATTGGCAACGAGAGATATCGATTACGGAAATCGATGGAAAAAAAGTTGTTGTCAAACGAAATAAAATTAGCAAGAACTTGCACGATTACATTATTGTAATGACATACGCAATTCTTTCCATCCTTGTTGCACATCCTTCAGCTCCACCAGAACTTGGTAACAAAATGACATCAAATGAAGGATTTGAAATGAGAGAAAAATTGCGTTCTATGGGAATTGCCACGCCATCATTAGTTTCAATTTCTTCCAAAATGCTAATTGAAGAATTTGTATCAGGCGGAAATCTTCACGAGGTACTGTCCAAGGAAAACAATCTTTCACTAGCATTTGCTGCAGGAATTATCACAGGAAGACTTCATAAATCAGGGTACTCGTTCACGGATAACAAATCACAAAATTTTCTCGTAGGTTCAAAAAGTTCGGTACTACGAACTGATCTTGCGTTTATTAAAAAAAATGGTTCTGTTTTTGCCAGAAGTATGGACATAGGCTCATTTCTTGGGAGTTTACTATGTTTGGATATTACAAAGTACAAAGTTATCGAAAACGCTTTTTACGAAGGATATTATTCTGAAGCTAAAACTCCAATTCCTTACCTTTCGATACCATTAAGAAATATTCTTGGTTTTGGGTTGAGTCTTAGTACAAATTGGATAATCAATGTCCTGCAAGAATCAGCAAAACAAATTTCATATAGGTGGAAGCTCGGTTTTTCTGTCAAATCCCCCTGAGCCAAATTTGCAATAAAAGCATTGATCTGATTGCATGTAAGTCAATTTTTGTACCAGAATTGCCTTTATTTTTAATGCAAATTTTGTCATCAATCTATACTTCAGAGGCATTGACGGAATTACTTCATCAAAATAAACATTATAATGGTCTGGGCAAAACTTGAGTGTAATTTGAGCCCTATGTTTACTATTAGACTCCTTGTTTGTAGAAATATTCTTGGCAACACTAATTTGTTCTCTAATATACTCGTGCTTTGGGCAAGGACAGTCTTTTCCCCCAGGATGTTTGTAAGCAGGAGTGTTTTTCCAATCAAAATCTGGAAAATCTTTTTCAAACTCATCCATAATAGACTGACTTTAATGGTCACTAATCAAATATAAAGATATATCCACTTCGAAAGACTCCTTAATGATAAAAGATATATTTTGAATATTTTAAAAACACGATAGAAGTGTTAAAAGAGCATAGCACAGATGGAAATAACAAGTCTTCCATAGTTGCAAATATTGATAGGAATGGGAATAATGTTGAAGGGTCGAACAAATACGTTGATTCGAATTTAAATACCCTGACAAAATTTAAGAAAACACTTCTTACAGAGCAAAAAACAGGAGAAGAAAAGGTTGAATCACTCAATCAATCAATTGAATCCACTAAGGTCGAAATAGATAAGCAGAGGATGGAACTAGAAGAACTCAGGACACAGCTAAAAAAGGTAAATGAGATAAAAGAAGCAGAATACTCAAAATTTTTAGAACTTAAAAATAATTTGATGGAAATTCGAAATAAAATGAAAAATCTCGATGAAAAGGCGAACGACAGCACAGGGCATAAATTGAGAAAAGAAAGATTTGATATGATTAATCTAGCAAAAAATCTGGAGCAAATTGAAAGAGATATTCAGACAAAAAAACTAACTAAAGATGAAGAGCGTAGACTGGTTGCCCGCTCAAAGGAAATGGCCACTAGGTTGCACTCACTTAAGATGATTCATAAAAAAGAGGATGACTATAGATCAATCTCTATCCAGTATGATAAGTTGAAAACTAAAATTAATGTTATTTTTCATCAAAAATCAGAATTAGGGGACAAGATAGGTAAGCTGAAAGGTAATTTGGACAAATTGCTTAACTTGAGAGAAAGCCTTTACGAAGAAAGAAGAAAAGCTAGGAGCGAATTAAGAGAGGCAGAAGCTAAATTAGAGATGGTAGACACGCAGCTAAATGCAATTGAATATAGACGAGCAAGGCAGGCTAGCTTTAGAACGAGGTCGGGAGCTGGAGGCGACAGGCGAGAATACAAATACGATAATTCTCAGGAAAGAATTCGAAGGAATAAAGAAAATATGGAATTATTGAATTTGGCTAAAGAGGCTGCAATGAAGAAGATGTCGAGTGGAAGAAAACTAACATTTGATGAGATGAAACTCATCTATGGTGACGAATTGTTACACGAATAATTGCTCATTTTTAATTCTTTATTATCAATCAAGATATGAACTCTGATGATTTAACTTTCGGAGAAGGGACTAAACTTGTCAGACTGGCAAGAACAGCCGTTGAATCATACCTAAAGAATGGTAAAATAATAACCTCTACCATCAAAAGTAACAAAAAGGCTGGAATCTTTGTAACACTTTACCAAATTGATAGTAGTAACAGCGAAAAAAAACTCCGTGGCTGCATTGGACACACTATTCCATCATGGAATATCCACGACACTGTAATATCCGCTGCAATCAATGCTGCTACTAAAGATCCTCGTTTCATTGCACTTAGTCAAGAAGAATTGGAAAATGTGATTTTTGAAGTATCTGTATTGACCAAACCAACATTAATTCAAGTTGACAATACTAAGGCATATCAAAGCGAAATAGTTATTGGAAGAGATGGCCTTCTTATTGAAAGCAAATATGGCTCTGGTTTGTTTTTACCTCAAGTCCCGGTTGAGCAAAAGTGGACCATAGCTGAGTATCTTACAAATTTATGCTACAAGGCAGGAGCACCTGTAGACGCCTGGAAATTGCCCGATTCAAAGCTATACAAATTCCACACAATTGTATTCAGCGAAAAATTACCAAATAGAGAAATACATGTTGAAAACAATGAAATAAACTGAAAATATAGACATCAACAGGTATCAATTTATTTTCTAATAATGACTTTTCGACTAATTCGTTCTTGATTACCGCAACTTGAGTAGAATCTATTCAATATATAACGAAGTGTAAATATTGAAAATTATGGCAAAGGCATATTTAGCTCCGTATGGTGTCGGACTAGGTCATGCCAGTAGATTGATCTCTATTTCTGAACAGCTGAAGAAAGATAATACCGCCATTAAATTTTCTTCATTCGGTGAAGCAGTGTCATATATTAATAATCATGGCTATGAATGTGTAAGTGTTCCACCCATAGAATTTGCATGGAATAATGGGGGATTTTCAGTAAAAAACAGTATTGCTAATATTCCACTCTGGTTTACAAACTTTGCAAGACAAATTGCTCATGAAACAAGAAACATTTCTACATTTGAACCAAATGTCGTTGTTTCAGATTCAAGACTATCCCCTATTATATCATCAAGGATTTTAGGTATACCCTCAATAGTGATACTTAATCAAATAAAGCTTTTACTATCACCTAGAATCAGAGAATTTAGGGCGGCAAGAGTTTTTGAAAAATTAAACGGCGAATTTTTTGGAAATATTTGGAGCACAGCTGAGAAATTATTGATACCAGATCTTCCCCCTCCCTATACAATTGCAGAGCATAATATCTGGGATTTAGAATCAGTAAAAAAGAAAATGCATTACATCGGATTTACAACGTCAAAGTGGAAAGGCGATGATAAAGCAACTAATAATGTGATTCATTCATTAAATCTTGACACAAGAAAACCAATCATATTTATGCACATTAGCGGTCCTCGCGAAACTCGTTTAGGATTGATCTCAAACATAATGGATGCATCAAAGTTCTTTAGAAAAGAAATACAATATATTATTTCTGAAGGCAAACCAAACGGTAGCATTATCCCAAAGAAACTATCATCCACAGGCTGGTATTATGAATGGTGTCCTGTGCGAGATGAAATCTTTGCATTAAGCGATTTGGTTGTAATTAGAGCAGGACATGAAGCAATATCTCATGCAATAGACCATGGAAAACCTGTAGTGTCAATACCTATTCAAAATCACGGCGAGCAACTTGGTAATTCCGAAAAAGTGGACAGAATGAAAATTGGCATAAAACTTGATCCTTCAAATACAAACCCTCCTCAGATTGCGGATGCAATTCATAGGATATTAGATGATAAATCCTATTTAGAGAATGTTCGGAGAATAAAGAAAATTACTGACAGACATGATGGCATCAATAATGCACTTGAAATCATAAGATCTTTTATCTAGTTCTTTAAAGATAACTTTGAAATGACAAGTGTTAATTGATTAGTGATAGAATCAAGTGCAGTTCCATCGCAAGTACAACTCATCATGGCTTTTTAGATAAAAGATCTTTTATTGCCAACTCAATATTGTTTTTATCATTTGCCTGAGGACACTGATCCAAATACGTGTTTAGATCCGAAATTGCTCCTTCCTTATCATCTAATTTTAATCTAGCAATACCTCTATTTTTATAGATAGGACCAAATCGATTGGGATTAATCGAAATTGCAGATGAATATGATTTTTCAGCTAAAGGATATTCCTCTTTCCTGAGATAATAGTTTCCAATTCCTCTATAAGAAAGGTAAAATTTTGGATTGACTTTGATTGAGGCCTCAAAATAGTCCTTTGCTTCATCAGATTTTAACTCATTGTAAATAGATCCCAACATATCCAATGCTAGTTCATTACCCTTGTTAGTATCAGATGCATTCCTTAATTTTTCAATTGCTTCTTTTGTCTTACCGGTCAAAAGTAACCGTTCAGCTTCAAAACACATTCTGTAAGATTTATTTGAGTGAGAACTTTCTTTATCGTTAATTTCTTTCATATCTTTAGGAACGATAGTGATGGTTAAAAATCCGTCCTGTTCCCATAATTCTGTGAATTTTTTCTCCGGTATGGACCCAACTGTGTCTGGTTCAGGAACATAGGTAACTATTCTATTCTCTTCGGGGTCATATCCAGAAATAACTGTTGCATGTTGTATGGTATCCTTCAATCCAGGCATGATGACGACAGAGGGGATGCCCTGATCTATCTTTTTCTTTAATCCTTGCATATTTCCTCTAAATATGCTAACAAGATACCCTCGATTCTCTGCAAGCTCAAATCCCTCGATAAAGATTGAGCCTTTAACATCATTATACTTTCGCGCCCGTTCCTTGGCTTCCTTAGCAAGGTTATATTCACCCCAGTAGGTCAAAATTACGTTTATTGCTAACGGAAGACAAACTTCATCTTCCTTACTTTCCACTAAGGGAAGGATCAGAGTATGTTCATTATCTAATTTCAACGTACTGGGTTAGGATGAGGGAAAATAAAATTCTTGTTACAAACTTACAAAATTACGAATCAACTCAATACCACATTCTCCACTTTTTTCTGGATGAAATTGTGTGCCAAAAATTTTTTTTGATTTGTGACAAATTATTTCATGTTTTGAGGTATCAGAACTTGCAACACATATGAAATCTTTTGGCAAGTGTGATATAGCATATAAGTGACTTTCATAAACATGGCAGTGAGACTTTTCTAATAGTTTTGTTGGCTTTTCAACATTAATTCTTTTAAAACCCTGGACAAGATCAGTCCTATGCAATGAACCACCAAAGGTAAGGGCTATGATTTCTGCGCCATAACAGATACCCAATACAGGAGTTTCATTAGTAAAACATGTTTTGATAATTTTTGAATTTATTGAATTTATTTCTTTTTTATTCTTACGACGGCCGGACAATATTACTTTCTGATAGTTTGAAAGTAAAAATTCTTCATCATACCTCTTCAAGTCATAGACCTGTCTTAAGTTATCCAAACATGAAGTAATATCTTTGACGTACGGAGAACCGTTGTCAACAACAAGTACACCCAAATTCTGACTTGTTAATAATCATGAACCCATAATAATAATTATCCCTTCCATAACACCAGTTTTGAACACGAAATTTCGAATTTTTATGTTTAAGCTTATCTATGACTTGATTATTGAGCATTTGAAATTGAGGCCAATCCCTTACATATCAGATACGCTGCAAGATATGAAGGAACCTTTTCTAAAGTATCATCTAATCTGAAGTTATTATTTTTCAAGTTAATTTTCAGCTTAGTCTTAAGATTCACATACACTTCAGAGTCACTTAACATGCATGCATCGATACCGGGGTTAAACGATTCCAGATCGTCGCATTTTGCTTTAGTTAATCCGCTTTTGCCGTTTATACTACCGGGCAATCTAAAGACTCTGTGTATGTCGTTGGTAACCTGACCATCTATAGGCACTCCGTTTTTTCTTGTCATCTTGGTAAGTTCATTCCTAAATCCTTCATATCCACCACTTGCCTGTACTATATTCTTGAGCTTTAGTTCAGATTTTTGATTTATTCCCAAGTTAGAGGCGATTTTCTGTCTCCATCCTGTCACTATACCACTTTTTGGTAACTTTATTACAAAACCATTACGATATTTACGCACACCTATGCTCTCGCACATGAATCCATTCCCAAGAATGTAATCGGTAACGTTCGCCCTTGAGTTAGAGTCCAGGATTCTTATGCTTGGATCGTTTATATGAAAGTGAAATCCAGCATTTCCAGAAAAAAATATTTCTACGAATTTCTCTTTTATTCCAAGATCACAGTATAAGAAATCAAGTAACTTTGTTGCCTCTTTTTTTATGGCTACGAAGCATTTTTTGCAAGGTATAGAAACATCATTAGTCTTTCCCTTATTACAGTTAACGCACAGAGTACGCTCTGAATTTACATAACCACAGGTGTTACAAATGTAATAGGTATGTTCGTGAGTACATGGAAGATCTAGATCTTTGATATCGATATCAAATATGAGATCAGCTCCTTCCCATTGTTTTTCGTTGATTGGATTTGAAGGCAATCCGTAATATGCATTTGAATAGTAAACGTCTAGGGGAACATTTCTTATTAGCTCAGCGACAAGTTCTCCCACATTGTTAAACGATAAATGTCTTACTACTAATGAATCAAATTTTCTGTATCCAAATTCTCTTTTTTCAATTGAATACAGGTAAGGGAAATGGTTGTTTTCGAAATAATACTTTCTAAATACATTTTTCAAAAAGCTTATGTTTTCTTCCGTGTTTTGAATTTGATTCAATTATCCTATTTTCCTTCTTCCAAACTGAATTGGATTTATAAGGTTCTCGCACTCCTTGATTGCAAAGCATAGGTCTTCACTACGCAATCGGTCGCAAGAAGGCACAGAATATTTTGTATGACTTCCTTTTTTTCCTGCCAGATGTTCCACTTGATATCTAGTTACCTTTTCATTATAATCCGGAGAATTCTTAAAAATATCTATTACATCTTCTTCCGTTTTACCAATGGCTAGCATATAAGTTGCCAACATGAATCTGGCCGAATGAGGTAGATTCTCACCTTTATTAATGAGCTCCATTGCGTGTTTAACACACGGAGGGTAATCGAGAATTTTAAATTGATTCCTATAGACATAGCGTCCTGCGTATTTACTTCGAAGTTCATCCGCTTTTGATTTTATTGAAACTGGTATTTCAATAACTTTCATATTTTTTATTCTAGAGTAGATCAAATTGCTCAATTCATTCCGAATTAATCTTACAGTTTCATCTGTGTCAAGATACACATATCCATCTTTTACAGATCTGTTAATTAATTTCCATTCTTGCTCATTCATCTTTGAAGCTCTTTGAAGATAATCGGGAACACTCAATTTGCAGATACTTGATGTTGAATCTACGTCAATATTGATCTTGAATAACTCCAAGAAAATCTTTTGAACCAAAAGCCTCTTCTTTTCTAATGACCTTTCAACGCTCAAATCGGAAGTCAGAAATTTTTCCACCCTCATGGCTTCAAAGAGAGAACACTTTTTTGATACTTCCTCCAATCCAATTGATTTTATGAGCAACAGTGAAACCATAAATGTCATAATTTCAATTTCATATTCGTCCAAGTTTGAGTAAACTTTCCCTTTAAGCTCATTTTCCAATTTTTCTACAGCCCTGTTAATTATGTGGATCATTTCAGGACGATCGAATTCATCAAAATCAAATTTCGTTTGATGGATATAGTCAGAAGCTTCCTGTAAGAATGGGTACTTTGCCAACTCAGACGATCCCAATTTTATTGACAATTCAGGTTTGACACTATAATAGAAAATACTGTAATAAATATAAATACAAATCTTTAATATCCTATTAACAAACATACAAGCGTTTGAATCTTAGAGTTGGATTTCATGTATCCATAGCGGGTGGAATACAAAACTCAATTACTAATGCTCTAGACATCGGATGTACAGCATTTCAGATTTTTACAAGGAGTCCCCGGCAATGGCACTCTAAGGATCTTGTAGAAGCTGACGTTGAATTATTTAAAACCAATCTCAAAAAGAGTGGGATAGAGAAAAATTCAGTTGCTGTCCATATGCCTTATTTGCCCAACCTATCTGGTCCAGATGGTGAATTATTCGAAAAATCACTTAGTTCATTTACAAGTGAGTTAATAAGGTGTTCCCAATTAGGTATTGAATTTCTTGTAATACATCTCGGAAGCCATAAGGATATGGGAAGAGATCATGGCGTTAAGCAGTTGTTAAAAAGTTGCGGTGAAGCTGTTGATAAATACAAATCAACCTTCAAAAAGAATTTAGACGTTACCATCTTATTAGAAAATAGTGCAGGTCAAAAAGGTAGTATAGGAAGTAAACTTGAAGAATTAGGAGAAATTCTTGATAAACTTTCTAGTAAGAGTTTTTGCGTGTGTCTGGACACCTGTCACGCATTCGCATCTGGGTATGATTTGAGTACTGAAGAGGCATGTAAGGGATTTATTAGTGAATTTGACGATACTGTCGGTCTAGAATCCCTCAAATTCATTCACTTAAATGATTCCAAATATGAAATTGGATCTCATTTGGATAGGCATGAACTGTTTGGACAGGGAAAGATAGGATCAAAAGGATTAAGCACAATAATTAACGACAAAAAAATGGGAAACGTACCAATGATAATGGAGCCCGAATTCGTGTCCATTGAAGAAGATGCTAAGAACCTTGCACTAATACGCAAGCTAAGAAAGAAGCCCAATTAACTGTGCTCCGGATTCACAATTAGTTTCGGAAATAATAATAAATGCATGTTGAATCACAGATTCTAAGAGAAAAGAGAAAAGATGAAGACCTATGAAACAGTAATGAAACTAGCACTTGAAAGAGGTTTTTACTTTCCAAGCTGTGAAATTTATTCGGATGCCCTTGCAGGATTTTGGGAATATGGACCAACTGGTACTAAAATGAAAAACAATTTCATTGAACTTTGGAGAAGAGAATTGTTAAGACGCGATGACATGATTGAAATAGACGGTTCCCAGATTATGAGTAGAAGTGTCTTTGTTGCTTCCGGCCATCTAGACAATTTTACAGATCCAATACTAAAGTGCAAAAATTGTGGAGCTACATTCCGAGCAGACAGGTACATTACTGAAAAAACTGGCAAGGATGTTCCAGAATTGCTTTCTGGAAATGAAATAGACAAGATGGTAAATGAATTTAATTTGAAATGTGCAAGTTGTAAAGGACCATTCTTCGAATCGAGTAGATTTAACATGATGTTCAAAGTAGAAATTGGTCCCTCAAAAGAAGAGGCATATCTTAGGCCAGAAACATGTCAAACAATTTTTGTAGATTTCTCCAGAATATTTAAAACTATGAGAGGAAGGCTACCACTTGCAGTAGCGCAAGTTGGCAAAAGTTTTAGGAACGAGATTGCGCCAAGACAGAGTCTCCTGAGGCTAAGGGAATTCTATCAGGCTGAAATCGAGGTGTTTTGCAATCCCAACAAGTTAAATGATTTACAGAAATTTGAGCTGATTAAGGACACATCTCTTACATTATTCATAGATAACTCATCTCGGAAAATTAGCGCAGAAGAAGCGGTGCAACAGGGATTATTGCCAAACAAGCTGGTCGCCTACTATATGTCATTACTCACAATGTTTTACAGCAAGACAGGCATAAACATGGAACGTACTAGGTTCAGGCAATTGTCTGATGAAGAAAAAGCATTTTACGCAACGACTGCCTTTGATTTTGAAGTTGAAACAAGTAGTGGTTGGTTAGAATTGGTTGCGTGCAATTATAGATCGGATTATGATTTAAGCAAACATGGTGCAATAAGCAAGCAGAATCTTAATGTAATCGATCCATCTGATAATACCAAAGTTTTACCGCATATATTCGAACTTTCGATGGGGATTGACAGAAGTATTTACTCCATTTTGGAACATTCTTATTATGAAGACCTTGAATCGAATAGAGTTGTACTGAAACTTGTTCCACAGATTGCACCAATACTTGTTGGTGTTTTCCCACTCGTAACTAAAGACGGCTTACGAGAAAAAGCTCAGGGCATACATGCAGAATTAAAATTAAATTACCCAGTGTTTTATGATGAGTCGGGTTCTATAGGTAGAAGATACAGAAGGCTTGAAGAAATAGGAGCTCCATTTGCCCTGACTATTGATAACCAAACAATGACTGATGACACAGTCACAGTAAGATATAGAGATTCCATGAAGCAAGAAAGAATAAGTATCTCAGAAATTCCAAAGTTTTTCAATACGGCATTAGAATCAAAGTAATCTGGAGTTATTAACACTAGGTAGGGCAACGTTGCATATTGATGTTAAAACTCATATCGTCACAAACGGGCTTTAATCATAATACTTTTAGGAGGATGGTACAATAACAAACTTGCAAGCTAATGATTTTGAAGAGAATCATATGTGTAAAACTTGTATTTCTGGTTATTACTCTGGTTACTCTTTTTGGAACAACAATCCTAACAACTAATACACAAGCAGTAAAATTTACTGCGTCGATGTCAGGAGACCAAGTTGCCCCTCCTACAGAGAGTAGTATGAATGGGACGGCTTCATTTAGAACCACGGGGTATGATACTGTGATAAAATACAAAATCAAGGTTTCAGGATCGTCAGATGTAACGAGTGCTGATATTCATTTGGGCAAAAATGGAGTGAACGGTGAAACGGTAGTTGATCTCTTAAAGGACAGCAAGAAGAATGGCATAAAACAGGGAACATCAATAAGAGGAAACATCACAAGTTCTGATCTTAAAGGTTCGCTGGAGGGAAAAGTCCTCACAGACTTGATTCTTGCCATGAAAAATGGCACTACTTATATCAATATTGACACACCTTACCATGAGAATGGTGAGATAAGAGGACAGATTATCAGCCTTGATAGTAATTCCACGAAAGTCAGCTAGAGTTGTTATTTGCAGGTAGATATTCTTTTCAAGTATTGAAATTCGGGAATATGGATACTACATTTACACAAAATAAATAGAAACATGAATGTTGCACTACATTGATATATGCTTGATTCCAAAATCTCGTAGACTAATCTATGGCGGAACAAGATCCAAATCCTCTTCCATATGGCGCATTACCTTATTATCAGATCCATTATCTTATTGAGCCAGTTAATATTACAAGTCCATCAGCGTATATGGCTAAGTGTAGAGCAAAAACCAAAGGGCATAATGAAGAAAAGAGAATCACTGAAATAGAATGGGTAGGAGGAAGACTTGCTGAAAGACTGACATCAGATAAGGAGCTCACCGAATTGCTAAAGCCGCTAATGTTGAATGAAGGGGAAATTAGTATTGATCCCCAAAAGGATAGGGTTAGAGTGTATACCAAATGGAAAAGAGAGGATAAACTTGAATTCGATCCTGAATTCTTTCAGGTGGTAGAAAGAATAGCTAGAACTATCAAGAAATTAGAATTATAACCAGACATCTTTGATTTTTCCTGAAAATAGATTTTTATTGATTTATTTGCAACCAAGGAAATTTCGCTGATTCAAAAATTTAGATTAATCTTATTGTAAAAATCAAATTCAATATGTACATATTAAGGACCACTAAAGGTACCGTATGGTACTGAAATCTGCCAGACTAAATAAAAATGCAGAAATAATAAGAAAAATAAAGAGTGGCAAGCTCAAAATTGCAATTTATGGTCTGGGTCATGTAGGTGCACCATTGGCGGCTGTTTGGCTTAGATCAGGAGCCCATGTAATTGGTGTTGATAAATCAAAGAAAGTTTTGACCGAGGCAAGAAAAGGTAGGACTACAATACCAGAGCCTTATGTAAATGAGGCATTCAAACGTGGAATTGGTTTAGGTCGATTCAAAATATATGATGATCCAATCAAGGCATCAGAGGATTCTTATTTTAAAATGATTTGTGTACCTGTCTTATCGCAAGATCAGGATTTGTCAGCTGATCTTTCCGCAGTATCGGAGGTAGCCACTATGATCGGAAAAGGGTTGAAAAAAAATGATGTAGTATCCCTTAATCCCAGCGTTCCTCCTGGAACTACAGAAGATGTTGTAATACCCATAATTGAAAAGGAAAGCCGACTTCATGTAACAAGCGATTTTTGTATGATATATAATCCTGAAAGAATTTATGAAGGACGCGCAGTCAAAGATATTGAAGAAAATTATCCGGCAATACTATCAGCCGTGGGTCCAAAAGGTAAGGACATAGCACATACAATTTATTCACAAATTTTCAAAAAGGGAGTATTACTGTTAGATAGTATTAGAACCGCCGAAGCTGAAAAATTATTTGAGGGAGTTTATAGAGACGTCAATATCGCCTTGGCAAATGAATTGGCAAAATTTTGCGAGGCTGCAGGAATTGATTTTTGGCAAGCAAGGGAAGCTGCAAATTCTCAGCCATACTGCCACATACACAAGCCTGGGATCGGAGTTGGTGGAGCTTGTATACCAGTATATCCACAATTTGTACTTGATGTAGCTAAAAAAATTAATGTCCTATGTGAAGTAACTAATATAAGTAGATCAATCAATGACGGAATGCCGGCTTATTGCGTAAGACAGGCTATCAAATTATTAAAATTCTCAGAACTTCCTAAAGTTACAATAACCATATTGGGACTTGCCTTTAGGGGAGATGTTTCAGATACTAGATTATCACCCACTTACTCAATAATAAAGGAACTTGAAAAGTTTGGGGTAAAGAACATTATTGTTCATGATCCCCTCGTTAGGGACGATCCAAATTTATCAAATTTCCAGAATGTAATCTTAACCTCCGATATGAAAAGAGCAACAAGAAATACCAATCTTGTCATTTTGTCAACAGATCACCAGGAATACAAGAAATTAGGAAAGATATTTTTTGGGAACATTCCCGTTTATGATGGTCGCGGACTATTAGAGACAAATTTGGGAGGTAAACACAATATGATTACTATCGGTCAAGGGAACAATAAGATCAAATTCTGAAGGAAATATCAAAGGTTATTAATTCGACCTATTTTCCCTGAAATTCAATACATTTTTTTATCCACATTTTTGGGAATCGGTTGTCGTAGAAATGTAGGTGCATATAGGAAGCGATGCTATTATGAGTCAAGATCCCATCATGTTTACCACCATCCATACCAATCCCTCGTTTCATCGAATATACGAATTTGGAGTCCGACGGCAAATCTTCTATTTTAGAGTAGTGAAATTCATGGCCTCGGATATTTTTTATGTTCCCAAAAGTAGAATTCAAATCCGCATGTGTATAGTTTAGGGTAAGTCGCCCGGTCATTTCCGTTCTTGCGTCAACTATTCCCACCATTCGAAAAATTTTCTTTGAATTCTTATATCCAGTAATTGATTTGGTGAGATACATAAGCCCTCCACACTCGCCGTATATTGGAATTCCTTGTTCACCTGCTTTTTTTATTGATTTTAGCATTGATTGATTAGCATTTAATTTATCTGCCATTACTTCGGGAAATCCGCCGCCCAAAACTATTCCAGAGATGCCATCAGGAATACTAGTATCACTGATAGGACTGAAATATGTGATGTCTGCTCCAAGATTCCTCAAGATATTCAAATTCTCATTGTAGTAAAAATTAAAAGAGTTATCAAGTGCTACTGCGATTTTAACAAGTTTTGGAACTTTCCTTTCACCACTAATGTGTTTGGTCAGCTTTGATTTTGATTTTCTTAGTTTGATGAACGAAAGAATTTTGTCGTAGTAAATATCCTCTGATACTTTGTTTGCCAGTTCTACTATTTTATTTCTTTTTGATGGTTCTAATTCGTCAGACGGAATTAATCCAAGATGACGTTCATCCATTTTCAATTCGTTGTCTCTTTTAACTATACCTAATATAGGAACGTTTAACGAATTCCTACACGCTTCAATCAGATATTTTTCATGTTTGGGCCCTGAAACATTATTAAGGATTATCCCAATTATTCTTAATTTTTTATCAAATTTCAAGTAACCAAAGATCATCGCGGCAATGGAACGCGCTGCCTTTGCTGCATCTACTACCAGTATAATTGGAGCGTCCAAAACCTTTGCAACATATGCTGTGCTGGCAAAATCATTTTTTCCAGACATTCCATCGAACAATCCCATGACTCCTTCAACTATACCGATATCAACATCTTTGATAGCGTTCTCAACCGTTGAGATAATACCATCTCTACCCATAAACCACGCATCTAATGTTAGCGATTCTTTTCCTGTAATTATTTTGTGATAGCTAGGGTCAATGAAATCTGGTCCAATCTTAAATGGTTGAACCAGTACACCTTTCTTATTCTTAAACGCATGCAT
>DATFEX010000025.1:0-16124 GCA_035250685.1 Nitrososphaeraceae archaeon
GGTCATTTATCTCTATAAAAGCCACAAATCTTTTGGTTTTCAAACATAATATAAATATTGAGTTACTTTTTTCAAGATTTAAATTATTCATCTTGCATTTTATAACAATTTGTCAAGGGGTTTATTCATAGGCAGGTTTCAGCCATTCCATCTTGGTCATATTGCGGCGATCAAATACGCATTCAAAAAAGTTGATGAATTGGCAATTGTTGTGGGGAGTGCTCAAGCGAGTTATGAGCCACAAAATCCATTTACTGCTGGAGAGAGAGTAACTATGATAAAAGACTCACTGAATGCAGATAACACCATAGACTGCAAAAAAACACTAATAATTCCTGTCCCTGATACAAACATCCATTCGACATGGACGCATTCTGTAGATATATTGCTCCCTAAGTATGACGTTGTATTTACTAATAATGGTTTTACTGGTTACTTATTCCTCCAAAGAAATATCGACGTTACAGAACCAAAATTACTGAATCGAAGCGAACTTTCAGGAACTGAAATTAGAAGCAGAATTGTGAAAAATTTCAAGTGGACTCACCTTGTTACCGAACAAACTCTTAGAGTAATCCAAGAAGTTGATGGAGTTGAACGTCTGAAAAAAATATCGAACCTATCACATCATATCAGCTGAGTCTTAGATTTGACCGAATTGTTCCCGACAAATTTAAGTAAGAATAAATTAGTACTACCGTTGAAATGCCGAGATACCTAGACGCTCATAAATTGAGTGGATTTGATGAGGAAAAATTAAAGCAAGCAAAGAATTCGCCGAAAGACGAATTTGGAGTTACACATAATGACATATTGTACAATAAGGAAGAAGACAAATTATATTGTATACTAGACGCTCCGGATAAACAGTCTGTTGAAAAACATCATGAGAAATTCGGAATTAAATGTGATTGGATAACTGAAGTAAAAAGCATCTAAAACTATTTGGCAGTAAGTTTATCCTTGTTTCTAAAAACGGGTTAATTATTTATTCCTCATTACGCAAAATTCATTATTACTGTCCGGCCGAAACTGATGGGAGGAACTATTTCTTAATTACGGTCTCATCCTGTCTCGATTTTCTCTCTAATTCTTTTCACATCACTTAGTAATCTTTCTATATCATTTTCTAAACTGTATAATTTGGATTTTGCATCTGGATAATCCTTGCCTATATCATGCACGTCTGAACTCATGGTCGACAACGACTGTTCAACTTGTTTAAGATCTGATACCATGTCTGACATCAAAAATGAGAAAGCATGATGAGATATAACACTTGTAACAGTCCATAGAAACTAATCTAAGTATACGTGAGTTAAAAGAAAGATATTGATAAATATTTCAAAAACGACACCAGAATAATTGAAAGTCCATTCACTGTCAAAAAGAGAGATACACGACATTACCGGTCAGATTGGCAGATCTTGGCCAAAAAATTCAATACTCCCAATTAAGAATCTGCAGGCTTACGTTATTGACGATAACAAGAGACTCCTTGTGGGAAATAATTTGATTGCCATACAACTGGCACCAGATCTCATTGTTCCACACTTGATGCAGCATGAAATTTTAAATCACTTTGCATCTGTTCAGGTTGACATGAATGCAGTAAAGTTTGTTTGTAACGGTGCTAATATAATGAGACCTGGAATCACTGATTTTTCTCAGTTTAAGGAATCGGAAATAGTACTGGTAAAAGATCAGACTCATAAAAAAGAACTTGCAGTTTGCATTTCTCTTGTTGATGATGAAAATGGAAGAAAAATGGAAAAAGGAATTGTCTTAAACAACGTACACTATATTGGAGATGTGTACTGGGAAATGAAAAAAACTATCAGAATATGATCATTCTGACGATTTAAGAAGGCTGTTGATTTTGAAAGTAATTTAAAAATTATAGTCCAAGTGACTCTTCTTCTATTCCTTTTTTGGTTATCGTCAAGACATCAATACCATCACCACTTGCAGAATCTCTTTGTATTGACGACTTTATTGCCTTAATCGCGAGTTTCTTGGATACGTCCTCTGACATGTTTTTCTTGTACTCGGCATCTATTACTCCCAAAGCCATTTCTGCTCCTGTTCCTACTGCTGCGTAGTTATCTGGAAGTAGAGAGCCTAAAGGATCCAATGTATAGATCTCAGGTGTAGTTTGAACTCCTCCAACGATTACCTGGGTCAGTAAAGGAAAGTATCTTCTTTCGAACATTATGACTGACATCAATTTT
This sequence comes from Nitrososphaeraceae archaeon, assembly GCA_035250685.1. GTDB lineage: Archaea > Thermoproteota > Nitrososphaeria > Nitrososphaerales > Nitrososphaeraceae > TA-21. The sequence goes on from DATFEX010000025.1 coordinate 2,232, forward strand.
GCGACAGAGTTTGTGGCCATGTCTCTTCTCGTTTCCAGTTTTCTAATTTTTGCGAGAGCTCCAACTTGTCTTGTCAGAACTTGCATATCGGCAACCATGCCCGCACACGCACTGGCAACTTGATCTGTTATAGTGAATATTTTCTTCGTATTCTTATTTACCACAAAATTTCCATAGGAAATTCGTTTTTCAGCGGCAAGAATAATACCGTCTTGATAAGTTATACCTACAGCGGTAGCACCTGGCATGAATTGAAACGCCATATGATTGGTTAGTAGTGAATATAGTTAGATTTAGTCGTTTCGTCCAATATCAGATAACTAACGTGTATTATCATGATACCTCAGGCGATTCTTGTCAAAAATGTATCGTGAATCCTAATCGCTTCTGAAACCAACCTATTTTGCAGCTCCAATGCTTCTTTTCCTTCTGGATGTCTTGTCTCTGCAACAGCTTGTGCTACTATATTCATGATGTGCCTCAATAGGAACTCATCCCCTCTTATTGACTCAGCCTTGTACGTTGGATTCGCCTTATTGACAAAAACTACATTTTCGTTTATGAAGCTATATCTTGAATCGGTTTCATCTTCGTAAGGGATGATTTTATATCCAACTTTCTTTAATGCAAAAGTTTTCTTCATTAATGGCTTTTTTACTTGAGTTGTAACTGTGACATTTTCGTAATTTTCCACGTCAGGACTCTGACCACTGTAGAGATAATTGGGCAGAATATTATCTGCGTCGCTCAGCGTCTGCTTATTCCTTCCTTTTTCATTTACTGTACCTCGTGATCTTTTGCTTTCATTCTTGGTAAAGTCTTTGTATTCATCATCAATTGATTTGTCAAACAAATTATCTTCCGTTGGAATGGATGTTGCCTTTCCAGTAGGTTTTGACACTATTTTTTTTGTTTCAACTATCTCGTATCCTTCTATTTCTTCCGAGGGCTCTAAGGTTTCAATTACAGCTTGGCCGAGAACTTTATCTATCTGTTTGTAAATTTTAGATTCTTCTCGAGTAACGAGGACGTCCTCATAAAGAGTAAGACTTGGGATGACCGTATCGACGATGAACTTCTTCATTTCCCCTGAAAACCTCTCAAATTCCTTGTCTTCTATTATGGCAGATTTATCTGCAAATCTGGAAGTTAGTGAATCGCATCGCACAAATCCAGTCACTCTGGGTATTTTCGGATCAAATCCAAATAAGGTTCTCATGACTATATGTCCCCCTACCATAACTGCTATTCCTCTCTCATCTTCAGTTAGGGGTCGGCGAGCAACAGTAATTTCACCAACTATGCTTCCTTTGTCAATGTTCAGAGGTATTTTATGCCCCTGGATATCAGGAACTCTTATCAATTGAGCATCGGTAAAGCTCCATTCTTTGAATCTTGATGATCTTTTAACATATACTTCAAAAAGTGGGTGTCTAATTACTGCCAATTTTCTAATTTCCTTTACTAGTCTTAATTCATCGATATATGATTTAGCATCACTTACGATTATTTCGGTCCCATCTCTTGACAAGCGCTTCTCCCTAATTTCGCGTAATTTCGATTTACCTCTAAATAGATCATCTAATGATTTTGTATCGATCAGAAATGATTTATGATAGTTACCCTTTCGGGTTCTAATTTTCATTTTCTCAAAAGATGTCAGAAAAGATAGTCTTCCTGTTCCATATCTTCCAGTTCTAATCCTCTTAAACTTGGGAGAAACAGAATCAACTTTCTTGTGGGGTGAACCCAACAGCAAAAATTTTTGAATCTCGCTTTCATCCATTCCAGCATTGTCTTCAATTGAAATAGAGTTATCCGGTAGGATAGTTATTAGAACTCTAGTTGCGTCCTCATCGAATGCGTTTTCAACCAATTCCTTTACGACATCTGCTGGTGAAACCCATGTCTTTGTGGCAAATTCCTTAAAGAAAGATGGGTGTACCTTTAGAGCGATTGCCATTAGTACTATGTCTCAATCTCTCACCTTTATCTATTACTAGTTTGTATTTTTATCATTCTGGAAATATACTTTTTTAAACAATAACAAATAATGAAACAATCAAAATTAATTACTTGGCAGTAAAGTTTGATGATATTGTTATTGTGCTATAAATTAAGCAGACTATTTCCAGCAGCCTCAAATTCGGTAATGCCCAGTAACAGATGAGGCGCAGAACTGCTGGGTGTAGTTGTCAACCAGATCATGACAGCAGGGACTGCCGCACACGCGATTATCGTCAATATAATAAGCCACACTGCAGTCATTTTTTCAGCCATAACATACGGATTTAAAAGAAGATATATAAATTTTAAAATTTGACAACTTGTATAGGATTATAAGTCGCCACATAGGCTTCACATTCTTGCTGAATGAAGTTACTAGAATATCAGGGTAAAGAATTATTTACAGAATATGAGATTACCGTTCCGAAATCATATCTTGCCAGAAACCAATCTGATTTGAATCAGATAGCAGACAAACTACAATTCCCAGTTGTACTTAAATCTCAATTGACTGTCGGGGGTAGAGGAAAGGCCGGTGCTATTTTAAAGTGCATGAAAATGGAAGAGCTGGTACCTAAGTTTACAGAACTATTGAATAAGGAAGTTAAGGGAGAACTTCCAAAAGTGATTTTGATTGAAGAAGCTGTAAACATAGACAAGGAGCTTTATCTTTCTATGTTCCTAAATAGAGGTAAAAGGACCTATTCATTAATTTCTTCTGCCCAGGGTGGAATGGAAATTGAAAGTGTTGAGAACAAGGTAATTCAGGACATTTCTATTTCTGGTTTGACACAATCAGACGCAGAAAACGTCGCCAAAAAACTAAATCTTGAGGGCATAACTGCAAAGTCATTTTCAAGTATTGTGATAAAATTGGCTAAACTCGTTAGAGAAAAAGAAGCAGAGTTGGCAGAAATCAATCCGTTGGCAATATTAAAAGATGGAACTTGTTTGGCACTTGACTCAAAAATAATCTTAGATGATAATTCTCTATTTAGGCATCCTGAGCTAAGAAAATACGTCCAAATATCTGAATTGCAGGAGCAAGCTGAAAAGAACGGATTTTCCTTTGTTGAGCTTGATGGAAACATAGCTATTATAGGTAATGGTGCGGGTCTCGTTATGTCCACACTGGACATTGTAAACGATGCTGGTGGTAAGCCAGGGGCCTTTTTGGATTTTGGTGGGCGAGCTACCACTGAAACAATTTACAAGGCATTAGAAGTAATTAGTAAATTATCAAAAATAAAGGCCATTTTAGTAAATTTGTTTGGTGGAATTGTCAGAACTGACTTAGTGGCTCAGGCTATACTTAATGCGTATCAAGACGGTATGATTAGTGTTCCAATCTATGCAAGAATCTCGGGAGCAGAATCTGAAAAGTCAAAAAAAATGCTGTCGAACAGTAATGCAAAACTATATGATACAGTAGAGGAAGCAATTTCATCACTGGTTCAGTATAAAGAGTTGAGCAATTAAATGTCCAAAAAATTTGATATTTTTGATATCCTTGTAGGTAAACTCGATGATCCTGATTATGGTAATAAACCAGTCATAATTCAGGGGATAACTGGAAATTTTGGTTCAGTTCATACAAGGCTAATGAGAGAATATGGTACGAATATCGTTGCAGGGGTAACTCCTAACAAGGGAGGACAGTCATTTGAAGGAATTCCTGTTTTCGACTCCGTGAAGGACGCTAACAAGAACTTTGGCGCAAAGATATCTGGAATATTTGTTCCAGCTCCATTCTTCCTTTCTGCAGTAAAGGACGCCGTTAATAATGGAATAAAATTACTTGTTGCTATTCCAGAACATGTTCCAGTGCGCGATGCAATGGAAGCACTGGAGTATGCGCAAAAAAATGGCGCCAGGATAATAGGTCCTAATACTCCAGGTGTTATTGTGCCATCGATTAATAAGATAGGGATAATGCCTTCTCAACCATTTACAAAGGGAGGTACCGCAGTATTTTCTAGAAGCGGGACTCTGATGTATGAAGTTTCATATCATTTGTCAAGGGAAGGAATAGGTCAGAAAATCGCTTTGGGTATAGGCGGAGATCCAATTAATGGTACTAACCTGATAGAGGCATTTGAGCTAATAAGCGAGAGAGATGAGGTCGAATCAGTAGTAGTGGTTGGCGAAATAGGAGGGGATGCAGAGGAATCACTAGTCCAATACATTAAAAAAACAGGTTTCAGTAAACCAGTTGTCGCTTACGTGGCAGGACGATCAGCACCGAAGGAAAAAAGAATGGGACATGCAGGAGCAATTGTTTATGGAAATTATGGTTCAGCAGAGTCAAAGATTTCCAGTTATTCTAAAGTCAATATCCCAGTGGCCAAAAGACCTGCTGAAGTACCAAGCATTCTATTAAAGCTGATGAAGTAACAAATGATAACAGGACAAGCAAAGTCACATACTTTACTATTTTTAGTAATGCTATTCCAATATAGGTAACAATGATGATATTTTCTTTTATCAACCACGAAAGTGTAATCATGATTAAAAGTAATATCTCCTTCAGATTATCTTGAAATTCTTAGAAGGTGAAATTTGAATGATACATGACAAAATGGTTCAAGAATTACTTAATCTGAAAAATGAATATCTTGAAAAAATTCACTCATACAATCATATTAGAGAATTTTTGCCAGAACCTAATCATCAAGATCTTTTTGAAATGTCACATTTAGAAAAACTACATACTTTCTTTAAGCTTAATAAGATTTATTACAAATCGGAGAATTTGGTCCTCGGAGATATCCCATGCGTATCATATGAAGGTGACATAAACCAATTTTGGCTAAGTTCGAAAAAATACGATACGAATTATCAACCGTTTCTTCCAACGTGGGTACTTTCAGCATTAGTAATGGTCCAAGTGGCAAAAGAATTGGGATTTAAAAATATAATTGACATCGGGTCAGGCGATGGAAGACTGTTGTACTGTGGTAGTGTAGTTGGTCTTGATTCCGTAGGGGTAGAGATAGATAAAGACCTATGCGATCTCCAAACTAAGGTCTCTGATGATAGTAAAGTTAAGTTTCGAGTTATTAATGGTGACTCCAATTCGTTAGACTACTCACAGTGGCCACTTGAGAATACCCTAATTTTTATTTCAGCTTTGCCTGAATCTGGTGAAATGATTTCACACGGCATAATCAATCAAGTCAAAAAATATGTGGATAAGCTGCACAATGTAGGAATTACATTAATGGGTAGCAACACGTATAGGAAATACTCTAGAGATAAATCTATGTGGGGATGGGGAAAATTCATGAGGGATCATGAGTTAAAACTAGTTGAATGTTTGAGTCTGCCTACTTCATGGACACTTGATGAGAAGAATGAAACGCCATATTTATTTACAATTTTCAAATAACGATTTTGATTATTTACAGTGACATTATGTAATCTGAATGCAATAACTTATTTTAGTATAATGTACATGAATCACTTGATCAGAAATTAGATGGAATCTTTACCACGATACATGGTATATCTGAAGAATGAAAAATATCTTGCACAGCATGCAAGTTCAATTCTTTCCTTATCAAGAAATATTCTACAAGATTACAAAATTATTATTAGGGATGTGAGGGTTGCATCTGACTTTCTTGAGTTTGATATGAGTATTCCTCAATCATTAGAAGTAGATAAAATAAGATCAAAATTAACACAAATCGGATCCTTCATAGAAATTGATACTATTGTTGAGACTGAACTGGACAAGAAATCATCTCTGGAAATTGCACGCCGACTATTCAACAATGAGAAATATTGGAAGACCCACGAAGTCCTTGAAGGCGTATGGAAACATTCCCAAGGAGACGAAAGAGTATTGTTAAATGGCATCATTCTTGTTGCAGCTGCCTTAGTACATTACCAGAAAGGAGAATATTCAGTATGCATTTCAATATTGAAGAGAGCACTGGATAAATTGCATAAAGCGTACGGACATTATCATTACATAGATATTGATTTGTTAAAAAATCATGTAATGGATATTGTCAATTCAAATAGAATTTCAAAATTTAAAATCTAAGATAATATCATCAAAACGTGTTACCAAGTAGAAATCAGTTTTGGGCAATAAATTGTTATGTAGGTTTATTCAGATTGCCTATTTCTTCTCATTCTCATGATGTAAGCGACTACAATAAGCCCTGCAAGAATCGATACCATAATAAAAAAGGTACTTTCGTCTCTTACTGTACCCTTCGGTAAAATTGCAAATAACGTGGCACAAAGAGATTCTAACATTTTGAATTATTAATATAAGATCTATTGTGGAAATTAAAGATTTCTTGTCTATAGACAATAATAATGATAATAAGGCTCTGTTTTATTATTATATTGGTCAATAATAAGGCATTGAATCAAGATAAACTTAAAGTCGGACTTGAAATCCATCAGCAATTAGATTCAAGGAATAAATTATTTTGTAATTGCAAAATAGTAGATTCTACCGAACATGATTTTACCTTTCGAAGGATCTTACACCCGACTCAAAGTGAAATGGGATCTTACGATCAAGCTGCCCTTTTTGAATCAAAGAAAATTAAGACCGTAAAATACCTATCATCCAAAAATTCCAATTGTCTGATTGAATCAGATGAGGAGCCGCCAAAAATGGTAAATACAGAGGCGCTCGAATTAGTCTTGACCATATCTCTCGCACTTCATTGTACTATTGAGGATGAATTACACGTTATGCGAAAAATAGTAATTGATGGTTCAAATACTACCGGATTCCAAAGAACGATACTAGTTGGTAGAAACGGATATTTAGATGTTGATGGTACTAGAGTTGGAATCCAAAGTATTTGCTTAGAAGAGGATGCTGCCAGAATCGTTAATGAAGATAAAAATAACCAGGATGATGCGAAGATGTATGCCTTAGATAGATTGGGAATTCCTCTCATCGAAATCGCCCTAGACCCTATTTCTAATACTCCCGCCTTTGTAACAAATGTAGCTCAGACTATAGGCCGACTATTGCGAGCTACAAAAAAAGTAACACGAGGACTTGGGAGTATTAGACAAGATGTAAATATTTCAACAAATGGTGGTGCAGTTGTAGAAGTGAAAGGAGTGCAACATCTATCACAGTTGGCCCTCGTAATTGAATATGAAACGAAAAGGCAGAATGGGTTAAATCAAATTGCTAAAGAGCTAAAGGATCGTAAGATGGATGGATCAGAATTCTTGGACAATATTACAGATGTTACTGAATTCATGAAACTATCGACTTCCAAAATAGTCAAAAAGATTTTGAATGGTGATTCTAGATTCATGGGGTTTGTATTACGAGATTTTGGTGGCATACTATCTTTCGAGCCATCAGAAGGAATAAGATTGGGGAAAGAATTGGGAGAAGTTGCAAAATCCTATGGAATTGGTGGGATATTTCACTCAGATGAGTTGCCAAACTATGGTATCACGAGTGAAGATGTTGAAACATTATCCTCAATTTTAAAGATTAGCAAAAATGACGCTTTCGTATTAATTGGTGGCCCACAAGTATTGTTGGACTCTGTAATCTCAGAATTATCTAATAGAATTAAGAAGGCATTTTCAGGTGTTGTTGCGGAAACACGTTCTGTAAGATTGGATGGCGTTACTGTATTTAGTAGACCTAGACCCGGTTCATCTAGAATGTACCCTGAAACTGATATCCCTTACATTTCTATAGATGAAAAAAGATTAAAAGAATTGTCTAAGAAAATTCCTCTTCCTTGGAACGACGTTATAGATCAAATATGCAAGAAATATACTATTAACAGGACACTAGCAGAAAACATTTTTGACTCACAATACTTTTCACTGTTTGAGAGTTTGGTTTCACACACCTCAATTAATCCATCTTTTATAATATCTAAACTTACAGAAGATTTGGTTAGCTTAGAAAGACAAGGTTATGACATTTCCATTCTTACTCAAGAGGATCTATTTTATCTGTTTGAGCAGCTTGATAAATCTAGAGTATCAAAGGAATCAATTCCAATAATATTTGAAAGACTGCTAAGTAAGCAAGGGGGATCCATCGATGAAATCATAAGTTCATTTGGATCCGAAGTCACAGACGAGGAAATCGATGGCATTATCAAAAAGATAATAGTGGAAAATGAAAAGATAATATCTCAAAAGGGTATGGATTCCATAGGTCTTTTGATGGGCAGATGTATGTCGATTCTAAGAGGAAAGATTGATGGGGAAAAAGTAAACAAAAAGCTCGTGACAAGACTAACCGAGCACTTGGACAAGACATAAGGTTGTAAAAACAAGATAAAGTCTGCAATTGACTTGATCTCTATTTATAAGAGTACCTGAAGTTTACATTTTACTCTTCGTCAATAAGACAAGAGATAGAGGTAAGTTCAAAGTCGTCTGCAGAAATTTATTGGAATGGTTGTATACGTTTTAGTTTAATGTTCCTTGAATGCGAAACAACTCATATTCAAGTTGCTTGCTTATATCCGGTCCTCAATCTTAATCTTTCAAAGAATTCTAATATAATCCATAATACGATAGCGCCAATACCTATTAATAAAACTATAACTCCTATGAAAATTGCTCCAATCTCGCCTTTTGGATTTTTATTACTATCAAATAGGATCGCGCTTCCAAACATGCTTTCTGTATAAATGTCTGCATTCTTAAGATTTGTCAAAACTGCAGTGTAATTACCGCTAATTGTCGGATTTATTGTTGCGAATAATGGCTGAGAAGTATTAACGTTAAATAATAGTGTGCCTTTCGGGTTAATTATTCTTACATTCGTTAAGTCTAATTGGTTTTGAGGAGTTACAGAAATAGAAATGTTTTTTCCCTTTTGCACATCTCTTAGAAATAAAACAGAGTTATCCTCCATTGCTATTTTTCCTTTAAATACTGTGCTTGTGGAGTGAAGAGGATCAGGTACCTTAATGGATGAAATTGAAATTATCGTTACCCCGATCAATATAGATATCAATGCTATAGCTAGAATAACTTTCCTCAATGGTAATCACATATCATTGATGCCATTTGTTGACAATCTCCTTTTATTGAGTTATAATTACGTGTTTTAAAGATGTAACTATGTTCCCAATCCATTAATGTTCAAGCTCGGGCTTAATTTATAACGCATGAAAATTGCATATGAATTGAATATATGAAAGAGAATTCATAATATATATATAAACTAAATCTGGTACTAGTTGCAATGAGTAGTCTCAAGCACGCTAAGACGGCCTTATTTAGTTTAACTTTTGTGTTGATAATCTTCATGTCCAATGGACATTTTGCTGCGTTCGGTCAATCCACGGATGGTGATGATCCCTTTGTAGGTGCTGCAATGAAGGGTTATTTTGTTGACCAAAAAGAAAACAGGGAGAATACTCTTGCACCACCTTCCAATTATTTTGATGGAAGTTTCAGGTTGATGAAGGATGCGGGATTAAATCATGTGAGGTTCTTATTCTACTGGGAAGCTTATGAGAAAAATCCGCAAGGATTTATGAGTGAACTAGAACAAGTTGCAAATGCTGCAGATAAGTATGGCGTTAAAGTAATTTATGATAATCACCAATGGCATACATCCTCTTGGCTCGAAGACAGGGGAACTGGCTTTCCATCTTCTCTCTTTGCTAATAATTCACAACAGTATCCAATGCAAACAGGAGATAATGCAGGTAAAGAGGGCGAACCGATTGCAAAGCTTTGGTGGTCTAATTTTTGGGATGGCACTATCAAAGATGGACAGGGAAATGACGCATGGACTTTACTGGCTGACTTTTATAAAAAAGTAGTTGCCACTGTGGACAGTCATGAGAGCACTTTGGGATATGAAATTTTAAGTGAACCCCATGTAGAAAGCGCTGATCAATGGGAAAAAATCGGAAGCTTTAACTCATTTATGACTGACGAGCTTCGCTCGGTAACTGATAAGATTATTGTTTATAGCATGAATGTTCCTGTCGATGTAAATGGACCCATACAATTAACACCAGAGAACCTTGCCGAAATGGCTCCTACGAACAAGGAAAATGTATGGTTTAAAATAAGTGTCTATGGAATTCCTGATAGAGACCAATATCAACAAGAAAGATTTAACCTATTCCTACAAACTCGTGAATTGACCGGCATTCCACTCTATATCGGTGAATGGAACAATGTCGTAAGAACTCAAGTTAATGGAGTATTCCAGCTAGATCCTCAAAGGAGTGGTCTGAACCAGGAAACCACCGATACGATGCTTCAAGCATTCCAAGACAATAACATTACATCCTCTGCTTTCTGGAAATGGGATTACCAAGATGCTGATACAGCTAGCTTCAACTTGATGATAAATCAGAATGGAACAATAGCGCCAACAGAATACTACACATTTCTCAAGAATTCAGTATCCAATGTTTATGGTGATATTTCCACCGCTGCATCTGGCTCATCCTCTGAGACTACATCTGACGCGACATCTGATAACAGTACTGAAGAAACTTCTGAAGAAGCATCTGAAACTAACTCTACTGAAGAGAATTAGTCTCGTACCATTTCTCTATCCGAGTTATTAGGTTCAGAACCTACTAAGGATACAAATACATCGTCCAGAGTGATAGGTGATACTTTAAAGAATAAATTTTTCTTTATTGCAAGGGCAGATAATTCCTGAATGTTCGATTCAAATGTGAATAGCTTTATGGTTTCATTCCCCCCTTCAACTATGGTCCCATAAGACTTTAGTTCATCTTTACTAACTCCAGATTTTGAGATCTCTATTTTGATATTTTCTTTGATATTCTTTCTAATATCTGCAATAGTTCCTTGCGAGATAACGATCCCCTTATCTATAATGACTATATCATCAGATAAAACTTCTGCTTCATCCATGTAGTGTGTTGTAAGCAGTATCGTGGTTCCATTATCTTTTTTTTCCTTGATGGCCTTCCAGATTTGACGTCTAGAGACGGGATCAAGTCCTATAGTTGGTTCGTCTAAAAAAAGTAACTTTGTTTCTGCGGCCATCGCCATAGCCACCAGTACCTTTTGCTTCATTCCTCCCGACAGATACATCGCAAGTCTATTTCTGACATCATATAATTCAAATTCTTTGAGAATTCTTTCAGTTCTTGTGCGTGCCTCGTTTTTGTTAACGCCTCTAATTCTTAACCAGTAATAAACATGATCCCACGGAGTAAGTGCGCGAAGTGGTCTTCCTTCTTGGGGTACTATGGAAATATTGTTTCGTATTATTTCTGTATCTTTAATTAAATCATTTTCAAATATTTTTACAGTTCCTGAACTTGGTAATAATTGTGTTGCACAAATTCTCACGAATGTAGTTTTTCCTGCACCATTTCTTCCTAAAAGAGTGAATATTCTTCCTGGTTCTATATTTAGAGAGATATTATTAATGGCGAAAGTTAACGATCCTTTATACTTTTTTGTAACATTAACGGCCTCTATTGCTTTCATATAGAAACATTTTCAGGATTAAAATTCATGTAATCGATATCTTGTGAGGGATATTATTTAGAACAGGTAATGCAGAAATTGAAAGCGGGAAAAATCAATTAGTCCATCTTACTCCACGTTGATGGATACTCCATGGTCCTTTGAATCTTTTAGTTTGAAGGCTACTTCTAAAATTCCATTTTTATATGTTGATTTTCCCGTGGATGGTTCAATTTGATCGGGCAGTTCAATCTTCTTACTATATTTTCTTTCTCCTGAAATTGATTCTATAGTTAGAGAACTTTCATTAGCTGTTATTCGCAAATCATTCTTACTTACACCAGGCATTTCCGCAATTATTTTCAATTTGTCAACATCCCTAATAATGTCGACTACTGGCTCCCTCTGATCACTAACTGAAAATCTCCCTGTTAAGGAGCTTGGAAAGGTATTCAAGTTTCCAAATTTTCTCACGACTGGTTTTCCATCCTCTCCAATTTTGAATGAATATCCGTAAACAATAGGACCCATTTCGCGTACAGTTGAGCCATCATCAAGTTTGCGTTCTCTTATGAGATTCTTTGGAACATTTTGATCCATGTTTTTAACTGCTTCTTGCATCAATTTTTCCATTTCCTTCATCATTGAATCTACATCGGGGAACCAAGAATTTGTTCTCCTTCGTCCAAACCACTCATCAAAGGGCGTCGACATATATATTATCTTGAGTTGTTTAAATATAAATATTACAGACTTTACGACTGGAGATTCTTTAAATCATCCAATTCCTTGATTAGCGACTTTTGTCTATCACTAAGTTTTGTAGGCACCTCAAGTTTTATTTTTATGATCTGATCTCCTTTGGAACGTCGGCCGTGTACTGGTATTCCCTTCCCTCTCAGCCTGAAAATTGAATCAACTTGCGTCCCTGCAGGTATTTTCAACTTCTCACTTCCATGTAATGTAGGCAATATTATTTCTGTACCTAGTACCAGCTCCGTGTATTGTATCTTCAGAGGATATAGGATATCTCCGTTTTCAAGTCTTTCAAAAATTTCATGAGGCTTGATATGAATTCGAATAAATAAGTCTCCTGGAATTTCATCTCCATTAGAGATTCCTCTGCCATTTAACTGAAGTGTCATACCATCATCAATTCCTGGAGGTATCTCGATCTGTATTTTTTTCCTAGTCGCAACTTTACCATTTGCACCACAGTTTTTACATGGTTTTTCTATAATCTCTCCTACGCCTCTACAGGCTCTACAAGTTTCGACAGTAACAAAAGTTGAAAACCTATTTTCGTTAAAAACTCTCTTAGTTTGTCCAAGTCCATTGCAAGATGTACATTTCTTACGTTTCGTACCTGGATAACAACCACTCCCATTACACACCGAACACTTTTCTAGAGCAGGAATTTCAACAGTTTCATTCTTTCCGCTTATTACCTCTTCTAATGTAAGAGACAAGTCAATTACAGTATCCTCACCTCTATTACTCCTTCCAAAATTAAATCCAAACCCAAAGGGATCACTTCTGTTTCTTCCTGAAAATCCACCCCCGAATAATTGTTCAAAAATATCTTTTATTCCCCCAAATCCGATGTCCCTGAAGATCTCGTCAAAGTTTGCTTCTGATCCCCTAAAGACTTCCTCGGATCCTACATGACCAAATTTGTCATATTTTTTTCTTTTGTCATCATCAGATAATACTGCATATGCTTCTGAAATTTCCTTGAATTTTTCTTCTGCATCTGCATTCTTGTTTCTATCTGGATGGAATTGAAGAGCTAATTTTCTATATTTGTTTTTGATCTCTTCTTTAGTAGCATTTCTATCAACATTCAAAACCTCGTAATAGTCCCGCTTTGCACTCAATTGATGAAACCACTGATTAGAAATGACAGTATCGATTCGACTTTGACATTCAGTATCATACTATGTCCTAGTGTTGGACTGGTTTGCACTATCTGTTGGTTGGTTTGCACTATCTGTTGGTTGGTTTGCACTTTCAGAATTTTGAGATGAATTTGCTTGTTGAGAAGCGGCGGCTCCGGCTGTTCTATACGCTTCGGTACTTATTTCACCTATGATATTTTTTAGGGATTCAATCTTCTTCTTCATGTCTTCAATATTGTTTGATGTTATGGCTTCCTTCAATTCCTTAACGGAGTTATTCACTTTTTCTACCTGTTCGGGTTTTATCTTGTCCTTTAAATCCTGCTGTGTAAGTTTTTCTGCAGTATATATTAAATTGTCTGCTTCATTTTTCACCTCTGCTTCTTCCTTCTTCTTTTTATCCTGATCTGCAAATTGCTCTGATTCCTTCTTTAATCTTTCAATATCTTCTTTAGAAAGTTTAGTATTTGCGGAAATCGTTATTTTAGATTCCTTCGAAGTAGCAAGGTCTTTTGCCGTGACATTGAGAATGCCATTTGCATCAATA